>NZ_JAUBUY010000034.1:0-74163 GCF_036705565.1 Microcoleus sp. AT8-B5 | reverse complement strand
CCGCCCGTCCACTCATGACGGGCGGGACGCCCATCCCACTTTCAAGAGTGGAAGTTATTTAATTCTCATTCCTAAGTGCTTAAACCCACATCTTTCTCAAATCAATGCGAAATTAACGGCACTAATACTGCTAGCAGAAACTCCGGCCAGAGAAGCCAAAATCTCCCCTGTTTGTGCAAACCGGATTAATGTTGCATCGCTATCTTGGACAATGGCCAATTGCGAGAAAGTCAGCCCGTTACCCAATACTAACAAGTCTTGACCGACTTCAAAGTCAGCAACAGTATCAATACCCGAATTGGTAGATAATAAGAAGCGATCGCTCCCTACATCCCCTACTAAGGTATCATCGCCCAAATCGCCACTGAGGAAATCGTTACCCTGACCTCCTAGCAGAATATCATTGCCTTGACCGCCGTAGAGGGTATCGTCGCCCTTTTCACCAATTAGGATATCTTCACCTCGATTGCCAGAAAGGAAGTCATTGCCGGCACCACCAGTCAAAGTATCAAAACCCTTTCCGCCGTAAAGCGTATCGTCCCCAATTCCACCATCTGTTACGTCGTTGCCTTGATTGCCATTCATCCAATCATTGCCATCAAGGCTAAACAGCAAGTCATTTCCTTTTCTACCGCGCAATATATCATCGCTAGCACTTCCCATAATGGTATCATCGCCATCTGTGCTTTCGGTAGTATTTTCCCCATCTTTAACGAATTCAATACCGCTTTCTGGGAATGGTTCTTCGGGTGTAGATGGTGTACTGGAGTCATCAGTATCTAAAGTATTGCGGACTGTTGGATTGTTAGCTGTCGCCGACTGAATTTTGGTATTTAGAGATGCACCAGTATTTTCGGAAATCGCCGACTGAATCGTCTTATTTCCGGCTGCAACTTGCAGTAAATCTTGGGCTACTTCTCCTTGTGCGACTTTTTGTATGCGGGCGATTTCTGTCGCGGCATCTGAGGGCGAGGAATTACTGGAGGCGATCGCACCTATTCGCTGATTTCCCTCTGCAATAATTTGGGCAGCATCCGAAGCAATACTAGAGAGTTGCGGTGCTTGCAGTTGACTCGTCGCCGACTGAATAATCGCTTGCAATTGTGTGGAATTGCTTAAATCGAGAGTGCCAGATTGAATTTGATTGGCAACGGCGGAAATTACGCTAGAGGCAATCTCATTTTTCGCGGTATTTGAAGCACCGCTAATTAAATCGGTGACTAAAACAATGGTATTTTGTACCTGAGAGTGTGCTGCATAAACCGCCAAACCGTTCGGGTCGTTTTGAGTAATTGCCTCTAGCGGGTCGTAGCTAGTCAAGTCAATTCCTGACGACACTCCCAGTGCAGCTTTTACCTGAATTTGCGCTTGATTAGGGTCAGTACCTTGCTCGACTAACTCGGTCAGTAGAGTAGTTAACGGAGTAACTACTGTAGCATCTGGTGTGGCAAATAGGGGCGTTTGCTGTGGCAAATAAGTAGAGGTATTGATGCCGTCTATGAGTACAATTTTGCCTTCATCCGGTTCGAGGTCGCCGCTATTATTTTTGTCGAATTGGTCAAGAGAGACATCTAAGTCAAAGCTGCCATCTGCGTTAGTAATTGAGAAGGGTTCGTTGTCATCCTGAACTCCATTAAAGTCGGCATCGAAGAAGACTGTCGCGCCGGCCATGTAACCGTTAATTGCTCTGCCCCTAGTGCTAGAACTCGGCCCCAAACTAAACTTAGCTAACTCAAATGTGGCAAAGTTATTATCGTAGACTGTTTTGTAATCTAATCCACAAGGATAAGATATACTGAAGCGCTTCCCAAATACTTTGAAACTTTTATCACAGAATTTGACTGAAATGGACTTAACTTGAGCACCCAAGAAAGCATTAACTTGTCCTGTTACATCAAACAGTTCCGAGGGTTTGCTGATGCGGGAAGTAATTTCCGATGTTCGGATTTTGCCGTCGCCACCTTGTTTCGGTTGGAATTCTCCGATATCTATTAAGTCAATGCCGACTTTTCCTTGAATTCCACCTTTGACATAGCCCTCGGCAATGCCAACATCTATCCCAGCACCCACGGCAATACTAGCGTCAAGCCTGAGTTCGTCAACATCTCGTCCTGTGCCGTCAGCATTTTCGCGATCGCTCACATAAAATCCATCCAAAAGTTTGTCAGCAGAACCCGCAGCAAAATTCGAGTTTTTCCACTCGCTTAATCCGTAGGTATCGTACCCAAATCCTAGATGAGCTGAAGCACTAAACTTGCCTTCCAGTAAACCCTTGATCGGCCCCCAGATTGGAAACTTTTTCTCAATATTAAAGTCAAAACCCAGTTTAGGCATCTGGTAGCTTAAAATCGGAACATCCGGTTTACCTATCAGCAATTGAATCGCGGTTTCTGGTTTGGTCAAGAGTGGGATATCAAAGCCATCAATATCTTTTAAGGCATTTAAGAACTCCTTGACCTTGCCGCTTGTTTTGGAGTTAATTTGTTGGTTGGCTGTTTGCTGTACAGCAGTCGTTGGGATCGGGGAAGCATTCTGAAGATTCGCACTGTTATCGACAACATCTACATTCCCCAGAGTGTAAGAACCCAAATCGATTTTATCGGGAGAATTCGCTATTTGGTTTGCCAAATCAACAACTTTATCAACCTTGGCAACCGCATCTAAAAAGCGAGTATCGATATCGCGACCAGAGATTTTTGCTGCCAGTTCTAGTACGCTGACTTTGCCATCCCCATTTTTATCAAATTGCCCAGCCAGACCTAGTTTAGACAGTAACTTGGTGTCGGCATTGAGGAAGTTGATAACTGGCCGAAATGGTTTAATAACATCGGAAATTTTACCGATAACTGGTTTGGCAAAATTATTGACAAATGTCCCCAAATCAAGTTGCATATTGTTAAATGCAACGGTGGGTTTTTGCGGCCCGGTTAATTGACCGTTAGCGTAATTTAGGATGGGCCAATTAACTGCTAAGTCGAAGTTATAGGAGGGGAATGCAGCATTGCCGTTGATGCTGGTTTTTGCTGTGAGACCGAGATTAGCATTGCTCGTTAAGTTGGCATTGAATAAGTCTTTAAACTGATAGTTGCCTTGCAGTTCTGGCAAGGTGAGGCGAGATCCATCATTCGGGCCTGCCAGATTGTCTAAGTCATTGAGCTTGACTTCAAGGTTGGCATCGACTTTAGTAGGGTTGTTGGTATCGTTAGCCAGGTCAACTTGGAAAAAACCTAAGTTGCCTTTTGCCTTGAATTGGTCATTTAGGCTCAAGTCAATGTTGGCGGTTAACTTAGTTTTTTCAGTATCTATGTAGCAGCCGAAATCTTTACTAACACCAACTCCCAGGGACAAGTTGAAGTTGTATTTTGATTTTGCTTTTCCATCTACATCTAAGCTTAATGCCGGCACTCCTAAGTTTTTAGAGAGATTGAGATCGGGAAACTGATATTGCTTGCCAAGAGTAATTAGCAAGGTACTTTCATTAGCACTAGAAGTCCCAGTTAGAGCAACATTGAAAGTCGAGCCAAGTGCAGTGCGGAGGCTACTTTCTAACTGACTCAGACTTTGATTTCCATGATTTTTAATTGTATCGACTAACTTAGTCTTGAAGTTGCCAATAAAATCTGGGGAAATGTCCTTGAGCGGGCCGACAATGGGTAGGTTAACTGCCTGTAATTGGTCGTCAAGAATTTTCTCAAGTTTATCCAATCCAGCTTCTACGCCGCACCAATTCTTCTGTGTGTCGATGGTATCAACAGGTGTCGGTGGTGTCGGTGTTGGCGTCGGAGTACCAGTTGTCGGCGTCGGAGTATCAGTTGTCGGTGTCGGAGTTGGAGTATCAGTTGTCGGTGTCGGAGTTGGAGTATCAGTTGTCGGTGTCGGAGTTGGAGTATCAGTTGTCGGTGTCGGAGTTGGAGTATCAGTTGTCGGCGTCGGAGTTGGAGTATCGGTTGTCGGCGTCGGCGTCGGAGTACCAGTTGTCGGCGTCGGAGTTGGAGTACCAGTTGTCGGCGTCGGAGTTGGAGTACCAGTTGTCGGTGTCGGAGTTGGAGTATCGGTTGTCGGCGTCGGCGTCGGAGTACCAGTTGTCGGCGTTGGTGTGGGCGTGACTGGCGTCGGCGTTGGTGTCGGCGTGACTGGCGTCGGAGTTGGAGTATCAGTTGTCGGTGTCGGAGTTGGAGTATCAGTTGTCGGCGTTGGTGTCGGCGTGACTGGCGTCGGTGTCGGCGTTGGCGTTGGCGTCGGTGTCGGCGTGACTGGCGTTGGCGTTGGTGTCGGCGTTGGTGTCGGTGTCGGTGGCGCTACATCATCATTAGTAATAGTTGTGGTAGCGGTAGCAGTGGTAATTGTCGGTGTAGAATCTAATACCGAGGGCTTTGACAGCGTAACCTCAAGGGTTTCATTGGCTTCGATCGCCGCATCGCCTAAAACATCGAGAGTAATGGTTTTCGATGTCTCGCCCGCTGCAAAATTAATCGTACCAGTCGCAGCAGTTGCACCGGATGTGCCGCCGATGTTGTTGTAATCGCTGACGTTTGTAGCAGTACCTGCGATCGCATAATCTACTGTGCTCGCCAACTCAGTGCTACCGCTGCGGGTAACAGTAAAAGTGGCAGCAGTTTTGCCTTCATTGCCTTCTGTAACGGTTGCAACACCAGCACTAATCGCGTAGTCGATCGGATTAAGCAGAATTGTCACCTTGCTAGCACCCGATCCGATGCGATCGCCTGGCCCGGAAATCACCCTGTTAAATCCGGCGTAAATCTCCGAATTGACTGGCCCGCCATCATCAGGTTGACCGTTGAGAGCATAAAGATACGGCGAATTCAGGCTATTTTTTAGCCCGCTTTTGTTATCCCACCCAAGTTGTTCATTACTGACTTCAAACTCGACACGGGAACCGTTGGTGACCAAGTTAGGCACATTTCCTGGGGTAAGGAATCCGCCAGGGGGTGTATTGTAGTCATTGCCGTTAACGCTCATATTTGCGTTAACAATCTGCATCTCGGCATCGCGGCTTTGAGTGCTGCCATCCCCTCCATAGCCGCCGTTTGACGCAGAGTCGCCGATATTTACCGTCCATCCTGACGGAGTTTTGTCGTATTCAACGATAAATTTCGCTTTTTTGATTTTGCCGTCAAAATTGATTTTGGCTACGGCTTCTAACCAACTATCTGCGTTTGAGTCTGTCGGGGTATTTACTATAGAAATAAACTGGTTTGCCCCACCGGTAATTGTGCCTGTTTTGAGGTCGATTTGGTACGAACTCAAGCTTGAAGGCTGATCGTTTGCTGCAATAGTTAGTGTGGTTTGTTTGGTTGTACCGGCAATGCCTCCGGTGATTGTGCCCAAGTTGAGGATTGCGGTTTCGGCGTTTTCAACTATGTTGTCGGGTTTGATAGTAAATGCAACATTCTGAGTGAGTGCGTCACCTGTTGCACCTGCGGGGAAAATTATCGAGGTAGGGGAAAAGGTGTAGTCGGAATTTTGGGTGGCACTGCTGCTGGGGTCGATGACAATTGGTACAACGACATCGCCCAAGGGTGTGCCGCCACTGAGAGTGACAGGAATATTAACTACTGTGTCTGTTGCTCCTTCAGTGTCGCTGTAAGTTGCAGCCCCGAAATTAACTGTATTGGGTGTATTCAGCAGCACCGAAACGTTATCTGAACCAAGGTTTGTCACCGCTAAATCGGGCCAACCATCCCCGTTCAAATCTTTCGCACTAACAGCAGTAGGACCAGAGCCCGCATCTAAATCAGCAGTCTGGGTAAATGTGCCGTCGCCATTTCCCAACAAAGCTGAAACCTTATTCAAGCCATTTTTAGCTATAACCAAATCTTGCTTGGAGTCGCCGTTTAGATCCGCAGTGGTGACAAAAGTGGGACTCGAACCCACTGGAATTTCTGTAGTAGTAAAGGCCCCAATACCTCTTCCCAGCAGAATTGAGATGCTGTTAGAATCAATATTCGCCACAGCCAAGTCGGGGAAGGAGTCGCTGTTAAAGTTCCCCACAGCCATAGAATATGGTCGCGACCCCACTGTAAAGTTGGCGGCATCTCTAAAACTCCCAGTGCCATTCGCCATCAGAATTGAGACGCTGTTAGAACCAGTATTGTAGCTGGTCACAGCCAAGTCGTTTGTGCCGTAGCCAAAGTCATCGACGGCAATAGATTGAGGTAATTGTCCTACCAAAAAGTTTTGAGGCGTCCCAAAAGTGCCATCAATATTCTGCAATAGAATTGAGACTACACCATTAGTACTGGGGACACCTGTGGCGCGATTAGTCGCTACAGCTAAATCTTGCCGACCGTCATCATTAAAATCGCTCGCAGCAATGTAATTAGCATTACTCGTTGGGTTCAAAGATACATTCACAGGAGAACCCAAGCCACTGCTACTCCCAAAAAACATTGATACAGAACCATTGCCATTATCTACAACCAAGTCGTCATAGACATCTGTATTAAATTTAGCAACAGCGAGGGCATTTCTCCCCTGTGGCAACAGAGTAGCGGCGCCAAAGCTACCCGTGCCATTTCCTAACAGAATTGATGTGCCAGTACCGTTAAGGCTGGTGGAAGCGCCACTGTTAGTCACAGCTAAGTCCTTTATTCCGTCGCCGTTAAAATCTCCGACATCGACGAAGACAGGATCTGAACCTACCGGAAAATTACTCGCAGCACCAAAACTATTCAAAACATACTCGTAACCCGCTAATACTTCGGCTTCAAATACGAGTGGCGTTTCTATTGAACCGGTTCTGACTTCCAGTTCCCAGTCCCCGCCTTTTGCTACACTTCCGGTGAGGTTTTGGGAAGCCGCAACGTTTGTATTTGTGAGTTGGGCAATTCGTTGGATGAAGGCGAAACCGTCTATATCTAAATCTCTCGCTTGTTCCCCGATACCGCCGTTCGTTTCAACCCCCGTCTCATAGCGAAAGTCCTCGCTCAGGGACTCAATAGCCGCCTTGTTTCCAGTCGGTTTCAACCGACTTGAGCTTTGAGCCTGGGAATTCATTCCCTGGCGGACTTTCGGGTAAGCGCCAGAGGCTGATGCGACATTACAACCGTAAATCAGAATGTCCGCACCCAGATTTAAAGCACTCCGCCACTGCTGCAATTTCTCGGAATAAGTTTCCACATTATCTGCACTCAAGCAGCCATTACCCAATTGCAAGCTGCCGGGAGCACCGTGAGAAACTATGTGAATGCTGTCAATATTGGTACGAAGAGCTAAAATTTGAGTAATTTGGTCGATCGCATCTTTATTCCCATCCAAAACGACTACTTCCGTACCCGGTTTTACCCCAGCGACTAAACTTTGATAATTTTCTACTTGAGTGTCGATAAAGGCGATCGCACTTGGTGAAACTTGATTATTTAAAATTGGCATAATACACCTACTGGGGGTTAAAAAAAGACAATGATTTCCCTGTTTCGCGACGGGTATGCGAAACTATTTGTCAATGTTGTAGTAACCCTAACTCATTTTTCCAAACATCTATGTAAATTTTTCTTTATAAACAGCTTTTTAATTAAAGTTTTGATAAAGATGGGGGATTTTATTAAGTAATATTACGGATTAGCCAGAGCGAGGTGGATGACATAACACAAAAACTCTTTAATAGCAAGTGTCATTATACTGAAATATTAAGAGCGGGATTTTTGATAGATATCTGCGCTCAGGTTTGGCCGTTCATTTCAAGCCCTAGCGGACTTTCGGGCAAAAGTGGGGGCGGGTTTACTAGATAATTGGTTTTAAGCAATTATTTCTCGTAAACCCGCCCCTAAAACTGATTCGTTACCATCTTTACGGGCGATTCCCTACGGGATAGCTTCGCACGCGCGGACTTACTTCAAACCCCCATCTATCCCTGCTAAAATCTCCTCAGCTTGCCCGCACAAAGCAGCGTGACAGCAACCATTACTCGCCAACAATCCCCCCCACTGACTCACATCTCCCCGGTTATATTGCAAAGCAGAACCGTCAAAACGAGTAAATTGACCGCCCGCTTCAGTCAAAATTAATTCCGGTGCCGCTAAATCCCAATCTTTCGGTGCCGACTTTCCCGAAAGCGCAATATAAACATCAGCCTTTTGTTCGACAATTGTCGCAATTTTACAGCCGATACTACCGACAGCTATTTGATTTTGACAAGGCAGTTTTTGTAACAATTGATTAAAGCGATCGCCCCGGTGACTGCGGCTAGTTACTATAGATAAATCTGCCACTATATTTCGCGCCGAAACCTGCAACTTGACCGCAGAACCGGCCCGACTTTCCATAAAAGCGCCCGCATCGCGGATTGCGTAATAAATCTTTTGCTGTTGCGGCCAGGCCACAACTGCCAATACCGGTCTTCCCTCGAAGGCTAAAGCAATGTGAACAGCAAATTCACCTGTCCTGTCAATAAAATCTCGCGTTCCATCCAAAGGGTCAATAATCCAAACCCAACTTTGAGGTAAGGGAATTTGACCGTTTTTTTCTAAATAAGATTTGTAAGTTTCTTCGCTGAGATAGCCAAATTCTGCATTCCCTAAAGCCGACTGCAATCCGTCGAGAATGTAAGAGTTGACAGCGACATCGGCGGCGGTGACGGGGCCATCTTTTTTTTCTTGGATGTCGAGGTTAGGAGTGTTGGAATCCTGGCGATAATAGGATTGTAGGATATCTGATGCACTCCAGGCGATCGATCGTGAAATTTCGCTGATTTCTTCGAGAGTTTTCATGAATTTCTTTTTTTTTGAACCGCAGATAAACGCCGATTTCTGTAGGGGCGGTGCCCCCGTGCCCGCCCCTGGGAACCATACATTAGCAATTACCAATTAATATGAGGATATTTCCATTCATAATAATTAGGAAACACAAAATTAGTAAACGAAACCGAAATACTCACTTCCAATGATTTTACATGGTGCCACCAACCGACAGGAATAAAGATAGCTTCTCCCGGTTCCAAAATCACTTCAATAATTTTCGCATCTCTGTAAAGCGGGTATTTGTCATAATCTGGATTTTCGCCATCAACCTTGCTGAAAACTCCGACGTGATTGTAAAGCAGAGGTGTTTGTTGCGGAGAAATCAACTTAATTAGTTTGCGACCAGACACTTGCGCTAAAATTAAATTAACTGGGTCGTGGTGTAGCGGTGTAATCGTGCCTTTCGGCCCGAACCAAAAGAAAACTCTGCCTTTTGTATCCGTTGGATTGAGGTATTCGGGAAAAATTTCAATGTCGTTAAATAGCGGTTTAAATTCCTCTCTTTCCAGAGTTTGGTTGTTAGCAACCATGTAGTAGTCGTTGCTAGGCCCGCCCTTGACCACCATGTCTACATATTTGCGGAACAAAACAATTTTTTTGTGATTTTCTATCTTGATTTCGTAATTCGGGTCGGAATTGCGGTTGGCTTGAATTTGTACCTCTGCATCGCCATATTTTTCTTGCAAATACTCCGGCGTCCACAACTGCAACGCTTTCCAGTTGTGCATGATATTGGTAATAATTACTGGAGTATTTTTGGCGTAGTAATTTTCGAGAAAATACTCTCTGGAAAGACTGCTTTTGCGTTCGATTGTGCCAAACTTGGAAGACAATGCAGCTAATTGATTGCTAATCCTGAGATGCGATTCTAATTTCTGCAATAACTGCACGTACTGACTGCCTGCTTGAAAGTAGGGATGAGAGGAGATTTCCCTAACTTCTGCGGTGGCTGTTTCCGCATCTATGCCGGTATTTATTAGTCCTTGAATGATTTCTGCATCGGGTTGATTTAATAATTTGTTAGCCGCCACCCACTGTTTCATATTGTCGGGAAGTTCTTGTTTGCTTGGGGTGAGTAGATTGGGCAAGTTTTGTGTCAGCCATTCTAGGTTAACTTGCTGTTGTTCTGTTAGGGTAATCCGCAAAGGGGGAAGGGTGATAGTTAGGGGTTGGGTGTCAGACATGATTCGGGTATGTTGTTTTGGGACTGTTTGGTTTGATTTGAGGTTGTTTTACTAATATAGCAATTTTAACGAACTGCGAAAATTCACAGGCGAGACGCCTGTTCCACGGGCGCGAAGGAAGAGAAAAGGGAAGTTCACAAATTTTGTCGAGGTTGCTGTCAGGATTTTAACTTAACAGGTGTTGCTAGTTCAAGTTTTCTAGCTTTGAGGGGTTTTAACCGGATAGTTTGGTTAATTTTAATTGAAAATTAACTCTTATTCATCCAGGCGCGGGTTCCGAAATTTTTGCAGGAATGGGAAGCGATTTTAGCTGATGCGGTGAGAGTATCTGTAAAGTTATTATTTTGCAAAATGTAGTGACAGAAAGCGCCGTGAAAGATGTCGCCCGCGCCTAAAGTGTCTGTGGCTTGAATTTGAGGTACTTCTATAGTGCCGTAACTGCCATTGCTGAGGTATAAAATTGATTTTTCGCCGCGAGTGATGGCAATATTGGGAATTCCGGCTGCTGAGAGGTAAGCAAAGACTTGTTCGGAATTGTCGCAGTTGGGCGGATGAAAGTTATCCGAACATACAGCCCATTCAATAAAAGGTAATATTTGTTCTAATCCGGGTTTCCAACTGCCGCCATCGAGGACAATGGGAATGTTTTTTGACTTGGCAAGTTGAGCAATTTCTTGACTGGCTGCGATTTGATGTCCGTCAAGCAGTACAATATTAACTGAGGTTAAAATATCCTGGTTAATTGTTTGACTGTCAACTTGCGATTTCGTAGCATTGATGGAAATTACCGATCGATCGCCCGTTGCTTCAGTTACAATAATCGAGGAAACTGGCGGCGAGTGCGATCGCCCCGGTTCCAAATCGATTATCCTGACATTATACTCCGCTAAGTCTGCACGAATTAATTGGGCGATCGCGTGAGTGCCCAAAACGCCGGCCCATACCGCCGCATTCCCCAAATAGCTAAAAGTGACCGCAGCATTTGCCGCCGGCCCGCCCGCAGCAATGGTACAATCAGAAGCAACAACTTTCTGATTTTCACCCGGAGGCTTCCCGGCCAAATAAATTAAATCTAAAGTCGCCAATCCCAAAAACAATCCAGTTTTCATATCTTCTTAAATGTGTGGCATGGGCCTGTGGCATGGGCGTCCCGCCCGTGTCCTATCGTTAAAAAATCTCAATCTTAAAATGCAAGCAAATCCCAATACAGGAACACTTTACATCGTAGGAACCCCGATCGGCAACCTGGAAGACATGACATTTCGCGCCATCAAAATCTTGCAAAAAGTAGACTTCATCGCCGCCGAAGATACCCGCCATACAGGCAAACTTTTGCACCATTTTCAAATCAAAACTCCCCAAATCAGCTATCACGAACACAACCAACACCAACGACTTCCCGAAATCATCGACAAACTGCATTTAGGCAAAAATATCGCCCTCGTCACCGATGCCGGAATGCCGGGAATTTCTGACCCCGGTTCCGAGTTAGTGAAAGCTTGCGCCGACGCTAATATTAACATTATTCCGATTCCCGGCCCGACCGCCTGCATAGTTGGGATAACTGCATCAGGATTACCCACAGAGAGATTTGTATTTGAAGGTTTCTTACCCGTGAAAGGTCAAGAACGCCAACAGAGTTTAGAAGCTTTGCAAATAGAATCCCGCACTATAATATTATACGAATCTCCGCACCGATTGCGACAAACTTTACAAGATTTAGCAAATAGTTTGGGAAGCGACAGACAGATTGTGCTGGCCAGAGAATTAACCAAAATGCACGAAGAGTTTTGGCGTGGTAGTATAGAAAGTGCGATCGAACTTTACACCAATCGCGAACCCCAGGGAGAATTTACCCTCGTAATAGCCGGCATCCAAACAGCCGCCCCAATATTTTCCGAAGACGCAATTAAAGCAGAATTGCAAACATTAATAGCAGAAGGCATAAGTCGTTCCCAAGCCAGCCGCCAGCTAGCCCAACAAACATCCCTTCCCCGCCGCCAAATCTACCAACTCGCCCTCACAATAGGCGACCATGAATCACTAGAACAACCCGTGAATGACTTGTGAATAACTCTCTTCTTCTCTGCGCCCTCTGCGCCCTCTGCGGTTAAATAAAAAAAAGCTAGATACTCACACTCAGAATTATATGGTACGCGGAAACTACGATCGACAAAAACCATATTTACGCAACCCCCACATCAACAAACCAATCGCCGAAATCTATGCAGACTTAGACGCCTTTACCTGGGAGATATTTGAAGACCAACCCCACCGCTTCGATACCGTCAGTTTCTACGTCTTGCTTCCCCCATTGTTTTACGAAGGGCGTTTCATCAAAGGAATTTACTTCAGCGAAGCAGTCGAACTAATAAACAAACTATTTCCCCAAATTTCATCAGTATTTTTCTCCTTCACCTATTCCCCCGGAATCTCCTACTCCTGGGCCCCCATAGCTGACGCCTACTCCAGTTTATACAAAAACCCGCAGCGAGAAAAGTGGTTTCGCGAAACTTATCCCGATCGCGCACACAAACCAATCATACCACTACAAGACACCGACTTCATCAACGAATACTTAATTTCCCCGCGCAACGTCCCCGCCAAAGACATCGACTTGCTAGCCGTCGCCCGAATTTCCGAAGAAAAAAATTTGCCAATCATAGCCAAAGCCTTAAAAGTTTACCGTCAAAAATATCCGCAAAAACCGATAAAATTAACAGTAGTCACCGGCCACGAATTTGATGCTAGCAACCTGAAAACTCTCGACGAGTACGCCTTAAAAGAATGGCGGCAAGTAGAGGCAATTTTAGGCAATCCGTCGGACTACATTAACTTAGTACCGAGAGTTGACTACTACAGCGAAATCCCCACATATTATTCGCGGGCACAAGCATTCGTCCTCGGTTCCCTCCTCGAAGGAAAAAACCGAGGAATTACCGAAGCCATGAGTTGCAACGTACCTGTAATTTGTTTTGAAGAATTCAACCAATACGCCAGAGGCAACTCGCCTGTTTTCCCCGAAGGTGCGGGTCTTTACGCCAAATTTGACCCAGAATCTCTCGCAGATACTATATATACAGTATTGGAAAATCAAACAGAATTCAAACCGCGATATCAGTATTTAAAGCATTGCGGGCGGAAAAACTTTTTCAATACTTGTATAGACAGTTTTCCTTATTATCAGCACAACATCCCCGACTACAAGCCGGGAGACGCGATTAACAATTTGTGGTTGGATTTAGCAGTTCAACAAAATTATCAAGTTAGTTTGAATAGCTTTTTGTATGGAGGTTCTCCCTTGTCTCATATTCGCGGGACAAATGCGATTGGGCACAATCTCGGTCAGTTAACCAAGTTTCAATGACAGATAATTCGGAATTATTAAACCGCAGAGGCCACAGAGGACACAGAGGAGGAGAAGAGAGAGATGAATAATACGGATTTGAGATTAGTCTTTATAGCGATGACTTTCGCTAAAAGCGCCGTGGAATTCATTCCCTAGCGACTGGTAGATGGTCGGCTTCAGTTGGCAATATCCTCAAAAATCTTACTGGCCAAATTTCTAGCCAAATTCACAGGAACAGCATTGCCGACCATTTTGTATCCGTCAGCAATATACTTATATTTGAAAATAAAATCATCCGGGAAAGTCTGAACTCTGGCGCACTCTCGCACAGAAAGCCGACGGTAAGGCAGAGGCGAATTGGGGTCAAAAATGCGTTTGTCTTTGCCAACTAAAATCATTTTAGTAGCTTGAGGATGGAGAGGTGCGTGTCTGCCGCTTGCCTGAATGGTAAACGAAGGTTCTGACCAACTTCTAACTCGATTGCGCGACATATAAATGCTGGAAAACCCCAAATCCGCACATTCGTGATTTGGGACAGAATCGTGATAATTATCTAATTTACCCTTAACTGACATAGGGGCGATCGCCTGCAAATCAAAAATCGCATCTTTCAGCGTCAAAACCTCGGTTCCAGGTTCGGGAAACTCAAAACCAAAACCCAGATTCTGCCGATAGCCAACAACAATCACCCTTTGCCTATCTTGCGGAACCCCAAAATTTCTAGCATTCACCAACTTGTAGGAAACCCGATACCCGATGTCCTCAAACTGCGATAATATATAAGTAAAAGCATCCTTGTTTCGGGCCGCCAAAATACCGCTAACATTCTCAGCTAAAAAAAACAAAGGCTGCTTGTCCCGCACAATTCTGATATACTCCCAGAAAAGTTGACCCCGACAGTCATCAATCCCCCGTTTCGCCCCTGCTTCACTCCAACTTTGACAAGGAGGCCCGCCGATTATCCCAATACAGTTGGGAATTTCATCAGAATTAATTTTTCTGATATCTCTGCGATCTAAAATAGTTTCAGGATGGTTAAACTCGTAGGTATCCCAAATAGACTTATCATATTCATTCGCCCAAACCGCATTAAACCCAGCTAACCGAAAACCCAAATCCAACCCCCCACAACCCGAAAACAGAGAAATAATATCCAAAATCACCTTTTTTCACCCGCAATAAATACAATAAATCAATTATAAACCTCTCTTTTCTTAGATATCTATCTCTTTCTTCTCTCACTCTGCGCCCTCTGCGCCCTCTGCGGTTAATAAAAAAAAATCTAATTCACACACAAACAGAACTTATCATCCTCAATGAATGCAGAATCCATCCTCCAATCCTACCAACATTTCGGCGTCCATCTGGGGCTAGAAAGAATTCACCAACTTCTCCAAAAACTAGACAACCCCCACCAACAAGTACCCATTATCCACATTGCCGGCACCAATGGCAAAGGTTCCGTTTGCGCTTATCTCTCTTCCGTACTAACAGAAGCAGGCTATCGAGTTGGACGCTACACATCCCCGCACTTAATCGATTGGACAGAAAGAATTTGCATCAACCAAAAACCGATTTCCCCAACAGAATTGCAACAGTGTCTAGAACGAGTTGTCGCCGCCACCGAAAACAACACCGAAACACCCACTCAATTTGAAATAATCACCGCCGCAGCTTGGCTGTATTTCGCCGAACAAAAAACAGACATCGCAGTCATAGAAACTGGATTGGGCGGTAGATTAGACGCGACTAACGTTTGCGAAACACCTCTCGCTAGCGTCATCACTTCTATCAGTCTCGAACACTGGCAAATACTCGGCCCCACCGTCGCCGATATTGCTGGGGAAAAAGCCGGAATTCTCAAAGCAAAATGTCCGGCCGTGATCGGAGAATTGCCAGAATCAGCTAGAATAGTAGTAGAAAAACGCATTCAAGAATTAGACTGTCCGGCAACTTGGGTAAAACCAGCTATAGATTTAGGACAAGGATTCGCAGAATATCAGTTAAATCAAAATGCAGTTAAAATAAAATATCAATTGCCGCTGCTGGGAAAATTTCAACTAATGAATTCAGCAATTGCGATCGCAACTTTGCAAACTCTCCAAAACCAAGGATGGCAAATTTCTCCAACCGCCATCGAAAACGGTATAGCCACAACCCAATGGCCCGGAAGACTCCAGCAGACAACTTGGAAAAACCGCCACATATTAATTGACGGCGCGCACAACCCGGCTGCAGCTATCGCCCTGCGTGAATATGTCGATCGCCTGAACAATCACCCGTCACCGATTAACTGGGTAATCGGCATTCTTGCGACTAAAGACTGCGACGATATTTTGAAAGCATTACTCAAAAAGGGCGATCGACTTTACTTAGTACCCGTACCCGATCAAAACTCATCATCCCCCGCAGAATTAGCCACCCTAGCTCAAATTATCTGCCCCGAATTAACTCTTTGTCAAGCCTTCCCCGACTTAACAACAGCTTTAGATGCTGCTGTTACAGGCGACAACCTAACAATCCTTTGCGGTTCGCTTTATCTCGTCGGCTATTTTCTGCAACAACAACAATCCCAAGCTTAAACGCATCAGAATTGTGTTTCTTCCTCAGTAAAGATAGGAGGCCACAATTCTGAAACGGGCAATTCCCAACCGGGAAAAAGTTCTGCTACTGTTAAGATATCGCCATTTCCTAAAACAGTCGGTTCACCTGTAGAGCGATAAATAGTCACTGTTTCTTCATCAGGATCGATCAGAATTCCGACGATCGCACCCAATTCTATAAACTTCAAAACCTTGGTTTCTATAAGCTTAATGCGATCGCTCTGAGATTTAATCTCAACCACCAAATCGGGGACAAGTTCTCCAAAATAACGCGGACTTTGGCGCAAGCGGGCGGCGCGCACAAAAGAAACATCCGGCGCTTTCACATTCGTATCCGGCATGATGAAACCGCCTGCGGAGTCAAAGACTCTCCCCAAGCGACGGGGATAAACCCAGTTACCCAGCAAACGAATCAAAATACTGCTGATTTCACTGGATACGATGTCTGATGGCCCCACAATTGAAAGTCTCCCGTCTTCTAGTTCAATTTTGTAATCTAAACCCGCTTCGGAAAAAAGGGTTTGAACTTGGTTTAAATCTTTGAGTGTCATCGCTGGCATAAGAATTTTATCCTATTCTGAGCTGAGTTTTGATTTTAACACGAGTCAAATTTCTGAATATTTGAGGAATTCAGGCTGTATTCGTACAAATCATCAATTAAGCTGAATTGAGAAAGGCGATCGCACGGGATAAAGAAACCCGGTTCCTGGGATGAGCGATCGTTTTTATCAACAAACATTTACCTCTAAAATAGTCGAGATTGACTTATCCAGAGTTCTCCTCCGACTCCGCGTTGTGAAGAGGCGGTAATTTCATCATTCGATAATAACTTAAAAGCTGATATTTGCGTATATATGGCGGCACAGATTCCCATTATTTAATAATACGTCAAGTGGTCGAAAAAAGGAAGGGGCGAGAGCAAAAAAGATTAATGCCTAATGCCCAATGCCCAATGCCAAATTTTTGTTACAATACAAGTGAGTTTAGAAAAATTTAGAGATAGAAGTTTATGAGCAGCCTTATATCGGTGCAAAGGCTAATTGAATATATAGAAGCTTTGCCAGCCCAAGAGCAAACTTTACTATTTGACGAGCTTTTCAGGCGAAACATAATCAAGCAGCGTCAGGAAAACATCGATTCTACAGTCAAGGTAACTCCTGCCTCGGCGATCGGGCCAGTAATAGAAAAGTTAGGCCAGGAAAACACCAAGGAGAGAGTAAACATGGTCAAATTTCTTGACGCGCTTCGCAAAGCAGACCCGCTTATCATTGGAGAAAGAGAAAATCCGCGCCAGGAAAACACCAAGCAGACAGTCAAGACAAAAACACTGTTAACAGGTAACGCTACCTGCGACATTCGCGCAGCCGATCGCACTAACTTTGGGGGCGACCTCGACAGCTCAACTGCTCACATAATCATTAAAAACGAATCAGACACAACAGTCAGTGCAGCGTTGCTGGGATGGCCCGAATGCAAAGCTTTTGGCGAGACGCGATCGCAAGCACTGCAAAACCTTCACGATTTAGTAAATGCCCAGCTAGCCGAAGCAGAAATCGTCTCTGTCAAACTCACGAATAGTCGATCGAACAATCCTTGGGTGAGGTTAGCTGGTAAGTATGAAAACGATCCGTATTACGATGAGGTATTGGCACACATAGAAGAATATCGCCGCGAACTCGATGCAGAAACCGAAGCTTATTACAGTCAAATTGACGATGCGGTTGAGACAGAATGAGCCTATACATACTTGATACGAATTGTTTCTCCGATTGGCAAAAGAATGATCCAATGATGGTGCAGCGAATCGAGGTTAACGCAGAAAACCTTGCTGTAACTATCGTAACCGTAGAGGAAGTAATTCGCGGCTGGTTCGATTTTATCAGAAAGGCTTCGACATCTTCGCAAGCGGACAAATTAGTATGGGGTTACACCAGGTTATGGGATACATTAGATGATTTCAAAAATCTCAACATTCTGAAATTTGACCCGAATGCTTTCACTATTTACACTGAGTTACGCCGTCAAAAAATACGCATCGGCACGCAAGATTTGCGGATTGCTGCTATTGTACTTGCTAATAAGGCTATCCTCGTTACGCGCAACTACCGAGATTTTTCGCAAGTGCCTGATTTAGTGCAGGAAGACTGGACAATTCAACCTTAAAAACAAGGGGCGATTGCTAATCGTAAGGTGCGTCGCCATCGAATTTTTCGCGATGATTGGAAGCTCTGCGAGGCGACGCACCTTACATTTAAAGGCTGATATCTGCTTATATATGGCGGCACAGATTCCCATTATTTAATAATACGTCAAGTGACCTAAAAAAGCAAGGGGCGAAATAAAAAAAATCCCGCCCCAGCTTCACTTAAAAACTACCTTTGATCCCAAGCCTTAGCAGCATCAGCAACAGCTTGGTCTACCGACTTCTCATCCAACATTGCCGCCTGCAAATTGTCATAAATCGCCTTTTGCAACTTCTTAACATCCTTCAAAGGCGGAATCAATAGCTCAGCGGAAGTCAACCCAGAAGCACTAACAACCCGAGCTCGATCGGCAGCAGGAGCATCAGCAGAAACAGTCTTAAAATAATCGTCCTGCAAAGCCTCAACCGTAGAAGGCAAAACATTAGCAGCCTTAGCAAAAGCCAACTGATTTTGAGAATTAGTAACGTACAGAGCAAACTTGACAGCATCATCAGGGCGCTTGCTGTCGCGGGGCACAACCAAATTCATCACCGCCACAGTCTTCTTACCTGTTTCCCCCGTAATTTGAGGCGCAGCAGCCGAAACAGCACCAATACTCGGAGCATTCTCAGCAATCGCCTTCAAAAACTGAGGGCCCGAAGCTAAAAAAGTAGTTTCCCCAGCTTGATAAAGCTCGATCGCCCTGCGATGTCCCTGCACCAAAACATCCTGTGGCAAAAGTCCGTTATTGTACAAATCTACCCAATACTGAAAAACAGCTTTGCCCTTAGCAGTATTAAAAGCCGCCTTGCCTTTAGCATCCACCAAAGGTACACCCATTTGCACAAAAGATTGCAAAACTTCCGCCGAATCTTCCGGCACAAAAGTCACAAAAAAAGCAAACTTGCCAGTCTTCTCCTTCACCTGCTTCGCCACAGTTGCCAACTCGGCATAAGTAGCAGGAGGCTTAGCAATTCCAGCCTTCTTCAACAACTCCGTATTGTAAATTGTCACCCCAGTCGTGAGATACCAAGGAATGCCAAAAGTCTTGCCGTCGAGTACACTAGCTTTCCAGATATTTGGGAGATAGAGCTCGCGAACTTGCTGCGGAATTCGAGAATCCAAATCCAGCCAAGCATTGCGTCCCGCCAACAGCGAAGCAAAATCGGGATTTAGGTTCACCACATCCGGCGCATTTTTCGCCGAAACAGCCCCCAAAATCTTGCTTTCCATCGCCGACCAAGGAACGTCCACCCAACGCACCTTCACCCCCGGATTTTCCGCTTCAAAACCGGCGATCGTCTTGTTGAAATACTCAGTAAACTGAGGTTGAAGCTGCATAGTCCAGAACTCGATTTCCTGCGTATTATTTGCCTGGGAATTAACAGCCGGCTTGCTGCAACTCACCACCGCAGACAGCAGCAGCCCCACCAGCCCAAAAACAGCAAAAAGTTGCCAAGATTTACGTTTCATAGAATAAAATTTGAGAGTTATGGGAACCGTCATTCGATTTTAGATTTTAGATTTGAGATGCTTTCGATTGACTTGCGCGAGATAAATTCGGGGGACGCAAGGATTTTAGATTTGAGATGCTTTCGATTGACTTGCGCGAGATAAATCACGTGGCGGGTAACACCTTGGAAATTCGCTTGTCAGACAAAGGCACGCGCGGCGAAGCTATCCCGTAGGGAATCGCCCGAATCAAGCGCTCACGAGTCAGTAACAGAGTTTTGTACCTGGGTTCAGGAGCGAGATAGTCTGTTTTTGTGCAGAATCGGCGGGTTTTCGGTCGATCGAGCTGGAATTTATTGACATTCTCCGCAGAATAGCTATTGTCAAGTAAATTGGATAGCATAAAATCGGAACTAGCGATCGCGCAACACAGACTGAGCTGTGCAGAAGAAGGCGGGATACCGAGATTACAGCACTCTGGCTGCAGTTGGAAACCAACCCTCCAACACGCCTGCGCGCTGAATCAGGCTGGCCAACTACAAAAGAAAAAAATAGCAATTATCGGCGACCCAATCACATGGTTAACTTTTTCAAAGGTCTACTTTCCCAACGCCAGCCAGGAATCGGGATCGAAATAGCCCCAGACCGCATCAACATCATTCAGCTTGAAAAGAAAGCTCAGGCATTAAAATTAGGCATCCTAGCCTCAATAGAAGTTCCAGAAGACTATGTACAAGAAGGACAAATAGTCGATCCGCCGGGAATGGCAGAACTAATACGTACCGTCCTCACGGACAACAAAATCAAAGCCAAGCGAGTAGCCACAGCCATTCCAGGCCGCGAAGCAGTCATCCGCCTCATCCCAGTTCCCGCAGAACTCAACGAAGAAGAACTGCGGGATTACATGAACGCAGAAGCAGGACTGTACTTGCCATTTCCTAGAGAAGACGCCGACGTAGACTATCAAAAAATAGGCCTTTTTGTAGATGACGACGGAGTAGAAAAAGTGCAAGTCGTCTTAGTAGCAACCCGCAGAGAAGTTACCGACACATACATCGAAACATTCAAAGAAGCCGGATTGATTATAGACGTATTAGAAGTAACCAGTTTTGCCCTAATCCGCACCCTCAAAGAACAACTGCAACAATTTTCCTCCCAAGAAGCAGCAGTTCTCACCGCCATAGAATTTGACAGCACCGAGTTAGCTATAGTAGTGGACGGCATACCTCAGTTCAACCGTACCATCCCGATCGGCACCTACCAAATCCAGACCGCCCTCAACCAAGCCATGAACCTGCCACCAACCAGAGACACCAGCGAACTGCAAGGCATGACCCTGCCAGTCACAGATACAATGGGCGCATCGGGAGACGCCAATCCGGGAACAAATGCGATGATTAAAGTATTGGGAGAACTAGCAGACGAACTGCGCCGCTCAGTAGACTTTTACCTCAACCAGAGCGAAGAACTCGAAGTAGCGCAACTACTGCTAGCGGGTCCGGGAGCTGCGATCGGCAAACTCGACGAATTTTTTATGCAAAGATTAAGCTTGCCCGCATCTCAAGTCGATCCCATCGAAACCCTAGGAGTCGAAATCAGCCAAGAAATTACCCCAGAACAGCGAGCAGGTTTAGGAGTCGCCCTAGGTTTAGGACTAAGGGAGGTTATGTGACCTAACAGTTTTAGATGAGAGAAAAACCGATTTGAGAATTTGAGGTAAAAACCCCTTCCAAAAGAAGAAGGCAGAAAGCAGAAGGTAGAATATTGGAGGTAGAAGATAGAAGGTAGAAGGTAGAAGGTAAAAGGTAGAATATATCTGAGGTAGAAGCAGCCCCTTCCTTCAGTAAAAGGCAGAAAGTTGTTTCTTTCTTCCCTAAATAAATCCTTCACTTGTACCAGCAATCTTGGGTTCTGTCTAAAATCTAAAATTTCTAATTTAAATCTATAGCAACAGCCAAGACTGTTAGTACCTTCTTAATTGCTGAAACATTAGCGGTAGATCACTTTTTCCTTCTACCTTCTACCTTCTGCCTTCTGCCTTCTACCTTCTGCCTTCTTCCTTCTGCTATAAAACCGAGTGAAGCCATGTACAGCCTAGATATTAATTTTCTCAACGACCGTCCCGACTACAAACCCGTTGCAACCAAAAGCCCAGCTAAAAAAAGTTCCGGTGGAGCCAAAGACCAACTGCCCATATATGGGGCAGTGCTGTTTGCCTTTGGCATCAACGCCGCAGTCATGGGCGCCTGGTGGTGGGCGACTAAGGAAAATACCGACTTGGCCGCACAACAAGCAACCATCGACACAGAACTGGCCCTGTTAAACACTCAAGCCAACACCATCAAAGCCATCAACGCCGAAACCGACCAAGTTACCGCCGAATACAAAGCATTAGCTGGAGTATTCGACCAAATTAAACCTTGGTCGGCGATGCTGCAAGACCTCAGTGCCCGTACTCCGGCCGGAGTGCAAATTGGCAAAATCGAGCAAATCGACCCAAGTCCCTCCCCCGTTGCAGCACCTCCTCCTCCCCCCCCACCAACTCCCGCTGCTTCTCCGGGGGCGAGTCCGTCTCCAGCAGCCAGCCCCGCCCCGGCAGCACCTGCCGTCCCCGTCGTCCCGCAGCAGGCATCAAAAGTGCAAATTTCAGGGATAGCCAGTACCTTTGCTCAAGTTAACGACTTTATGTTGCTAGTCCAGCGCTCTCCCTTCTTCCTTAACACCGATACCAAACTGATAGCGGCCACATTAAAAAACAACCCCGCACAATTACAAGTGCGTAACCAAAACGCAGCACCAGCAGAACTTCCCAAACTGCGACCAGTGGTGGAATATAAAATTGAAACGACGCTCAGCCCGACGGGTGCCTCCGAGTTGCTCCCCGAGCTGCGAAGCAAGCAAGCAGACGGGCTCGCAATACGGATAGAAACACTTCAAGAAAAAGGAGTGCTAGAACCACAAAAAGGAGAAGTGAAAAAACCATGACAGCAGAGTTTATTTCTAGCGGACAAGCAGAAGATACAGGGGCTAAGGAAATATTCGGCATTAAGCTGACACCCCAAGTCCAAGCAATCGGCATCGCGGTTCTCGGGCTCCTGATTGCTGGCGGCCTCGGCTACCAGTTCGTACTTCCCGAATTCCAAAAAAGCGGCGAATTCAAGCAAAAACTTAGCGAAAGCAAGCAAACGCAAGTGCAATTGCAAACTCAAATTCAAAAAAAGGCAGAAGCAGAAGCCAAGCAAGAAGAAGCAAAACAGCGCCGGGCCAACGTCACGGCCATGTTTGCCAGCGACGCCAGCGCCAACACGCTTTTGCTTGACATGACCCAACTCGTTAATAGAATCAACGCCGGCGTGCAAGGAGATGACCTCAAGGCTAAAATTACCAAATTTGAGCCGGATATGCCGCCAGCAACAGCAACCGCCACGCCGGGAGCTCCAGACCCTGATATTCTGGCCGATAGCTCCTTCGGGGCGTCCCTGGCTGGCAAGCTCAGACGCAAAAAATTTAAGGTAGAGTTTGAAGGCACTTTTGATCAAACCCGCAATTTTATGCGTAACTTGGAGTTGATGCAGTCGCTGTTGGTAGTTAGGAATTTGAAATCTGAATTGCTAGCATCAAATCAGCCAATTGAAGTTGATTTTTTGAAAGGGAAAATAGTTCCTGTGGAGCAACCGCCAACTAAAATTAAAACTGCTTTTGACTTGCACGCGCTGCTGCCGCTAAAGCAAGAAGAAAAACCGCCAACTCCGGCTCCGAGTCCTGGTGCTAAGTAGCTATTATTTGGCAGATATTAGCTATTGTTCCCAACTCGCTATTTCACAAGAAGTCAGAAGGCAGAAGTTTGAAATGGAAAGATTGAAGGTAGAAGTCAAAAAAGTATGAAGGTCAGAAAAATATTTTTTAGATGGCAATCAAAAATTGGCTCTAAAATCTAATTTCTTCTAATACCAGTTTCAAAAAGTAATGGAACTGTATAGCAATCCTTGCAGGAGTCGTATTTTTTTTACCCTACCCCAAACCTCCCATTTGTAAGGGGAGGAAGTAAGAAATCCACAAATGATGCGAGGATTGCTGTAGGATAGCTTCTAACCCTTATGTCATCTGTTATTCCCAATCGAAAATTAAACATCGAAAAGGGCATAACTTCTTCCTTTAAAAAGGCTCGAAGCGAGAATATTTTAGTCAGTTTAGCAGCTAGCGACAAAAGACTGCGAACAACAAATAACAAATTGTAGTGGAGGAGAGAACGTGAAACAGCATCTACGGTTAAGTGGAGGACTCTTATGCAGCGTTGCAGGAGTTCTGATCGCCCAAGCCCCAGTCTTGGCATTGCCGACTCAGGTAACAGGAGTGCAAGTAAGTCAAGGTAATAATGGCGTAAATATTGTTCTGGCTACAGAAAAGGGCGATCGCCCGCAAGTTTTCGCCATCAATAACGGCAATACTTACCAAGCCACAATTATCAACACCCAGCTCCGCTTACCACAAGGCAACAGCTTCCGTCAAGATAACCCAGCTCCGGGAATTTCTTCAGTAGAAATCAGCCAGGTAGAGGCTAACAGCATCCGCGTTGTGGTAGCCGGCACCAACGGAGTTCCCAACGGACAAATTGTTCCGGGACAAGGCCAAAGCATCGTCCTCAGCGTTGCCGGACAGGGTGGCACAGCACAGTCTGCCCAAACTCCACCCCCGCCCCCTCCGGGACTGCCGCTGAGCCAAACAGCTCCCCCGCCGGCTCCCCAAGTCCGCACCTCGCAAAACCCAGGCGTGCTGCTGCCAAATCCCCAAGTTACTGTTACCAGAAACGATCGCCCGCCCCTCCCCAGCGAAATACAATCCCAAAGCAATCAGGCTGCGCCTTTCCAGCCGCTGGCCGTGGCTCCGCCCTTGGGAGATATCGCGGTGTCTAACATCGCCCCCGGCGTGGGAAATATTGAACTGAGTTCGGGAGAACGCATCCCCCGCTTGGTGCTGCGGGATGCCCCAGTCCGGGACGTTTTGGCTCTGCTGGCCCGCGCTGCTGGCTTGAACATTGCTTTTACAGGTGGCGGGGCCCCTGCTCAACCGGGGCAGCCCGCAGTGCCTGGTCAGCCAGGAGTATCGGGGTCAGATGAAGGGCCGAAGATTTCTTTGGACATCGAAAATGAGTCGGTCCAAGATGTCTTTAATTACGTGCTGCGGCTCAGCGGGCTGCAAGCTAACCGCCAGGGGCGGACGATTTTTGTAGGGACTAACTTGCCGATCGATTCACGCAATATTATCATTCGGACTCTGCGGCTCAATCAAGTTCGCTCTACAGATGCAGCTAACTTTTTGAGCGCTCAAGGCGCGGAAACTCAACTGCCGATTACTCGCGTGACTATT
Organism: Microcoleus sp. AT8-B5; assembly: GCF_036705565.1. Lineage (NCBI taxonomy): Bacteria > Bacillati > Cyanobacteriota > Cyanophyceae > Oscillatoriales > Microcoleaceae > Microcoleus > Microcoleus sp. AT8-B5. Next base: position 49,266 of record NZ_JAUBUY010000034.1, on the reverse strand, counting down.
CAAAGCGTGGGCCAGGGAAATGCTGCGCGGGATGTGGAAATTCGGGAACCCGACATTAAGGCGATCGGCGCTAGGGAAGGCACGGGGCCGCTGTTGCTGAGGGGACTGTCGGTGCTGGCGGATTCTCGGCTCAATTCCATCACTTTGGTGGGCGACCCGCGCAAAGTGGACATGGCTGTGGCTTTCTTGACACAGCTAGATTTGCGCCGCCGTCAAGTCGCTGTCAACGTCAAGGTGATCGATATCAACTTGTCGGGAAACAACCAAACTAACACCAGCTTCTCTTTCGGGATTAATGACAGTTTCTTTGTCAATGACGGCGGGGCGGCGATCGTCAATTTTGGCGGCATCAATCCGCCCGATCGGACGACTGTAACTAGTGGCATAGCTAATCGGCCGATTATTGAGAACCGAGACATTCCCACAGAATTCAGGGACACGCCTTTCTACGATGCGAACGGCCGGCGTATCGTGCCGTTTACAGGTCAAGGTCTTGAAGGCCCCGCCAAAGGTGTGTTCCTCCAGCCGACAGCCCCACTTACTAATGACCCCAGGCGAGTTGGAATTACAGATTACATTCCTGGATCGACGACAGGCTCAGGAAGTGCAGACTTCGGCCTGTTCCCGCTGTTCCAATATCCAAGACGTTTTCTGTCTAACCTGCAAGCAAGTATTACTAGCCAGAATGCCAAAATCCTGACCGATCCGACTTTAGTTGTCCAAGAAGGGGAAACGGCGAATGTGGATATCACCGAAGAAGTGATTACTAACATTCGATCGGAATCGCAGACAACAGAAGGTCAAACTACCAGAACGGTGACGGCAGAAAAAGGCCAGGCCGGTTTGCAGTTGGGAGTGGCGATCGATCGCATCGACGATAACGGTTTTGTCTCTCTGCGAGTCAACCCAATCGTCAGTGCGATCGGCCCGGACAGACCCCTGAGCACTGGCGCAGGAGAAAATAACACTATCACCCTGCTGGCTCGGCGGTCTTTGCAGTCGGGGCTAATTCGCCTGCGGGACGGTCAGACTTTGATTTTATCGGGGATTATCCGCGACCAAGACCGGGTTACAGCGAGGAAGATTCCGATTTTAGGAGATTTGCCGATAATTGGTTCGCTGTTCAGGAGCACTGATAAGACCAACCAGCGGGCGGAAGTGATTGTATTGCTGACGCCGCAGATTTTGGATGATAGCGATCGATCGAACTTTGGCTACCAAAACAGCATCAGTCCCGACGCGCGCCAACTGTTGCAGCGCAGTCAGCCCGTCCAGCCGAGACAGTAGGAACGAAGGAAGAAGACATGGGTGTCAACTTTCCACGCTCTTTCCCCTGAGTCCGACAGTCCGACAGTCCGACAGGGGTTGAAACCCCTGCCTCAAAGAAGACAGTCCTCGCTCAAGAGGACTAAAGAACTGATTAGTCCTCTGCAAGACGACTATAAATTACTTTCAGTCGTCTGAAGACGACTTCAGCTATGAGACAGGGACTTCAGTCCCTGGCGGGTTTCGGGAGAATGAAACAGTCCTGGCCCACGGGGAAAAGAAAGGGGAAAGAAAGAAGGAAGAAGGAAAAAAGTTTTCCTTTAGCCCTTGACAAATTACATTTTATTCCTTCTATTTCTATTTTTTTGAGATTGCAAATCCACCGAGGCGAGAAATCTTGTCTCCAAGGTGGTATTTTTTTACCTAAATTTTGGGATTAATTACAAAAATTAGCCAGTTCCATATAAATTAAAGGTTCCACCGATCCATAACGGTCGGCAAGACTTTAGAATAATGCAGTGAAAATTAGATGCTGTGGGGTTTTCAGCAGTTAGAAACAAAAATTCCTTTTCTGACCAATTACCCTAGGGTAATTGGTATTCAGCAGGAGTTGTGATTCGGGGAAGCGGACGGGAGCAATCGGGAACCACCCAAACCTCCCAATCCACACCTCAATCCAGTTGATAACTCACAGCTAATAGTTGAACTAACTCTGTTTAACGTAATTTTGCAAATCGAGAAGGACTTCGCAATGAACAAAGGTGAATTGGTTGATGCAGTGGCGGAAAAGGCTAGCGTGACGAAAAAACAGGCAGATGCTGTTTTGAGTGCGGCCCTGGAAGCAATCATGGAAGCTGTCTCCGATGGCGACAAGGTGACGCTGGTCGGTTTTGGCTCGTTTGAGTCGCGGGAACGCAAGGCCCGCGAGGGTCGCAATCCCAAAACTGGAGACAAGATGGAAATCCCGGCAACCAGAGTTCCTGCATTTTCCGCAGGGAAGTTGTTTAAGGACAGAGTTGCACCGCCGAAAAACGCAGAATAGCTGGCAAACTGAGTCTTGATTAGACCTTTACACGGTGGGAATTTAGCTTGGGCAGCCGCACTGGCAGGCTGCCCTGCCTCTGCTATTGTCGATTTTTCTGCGAGTATCAGTCCTTTGGGCCCTCCTGAGTCGGCACTGGCTGCAATTCAATCACACTTGAGCAGTCTGACGGCTTACCCAGACCCAGATTATGGGGAGCTCAGGACTGCTTTGGGGGAGGCTTTGAATGTTGACCGGGATTGGATTTTGCCGGGGAATGGTTCGGCGGAATTGTTGACTTGGGCGGCTTGGGATTTGTCGAAGCTGGAGGGGACTTATTTGGTGACTCCGGCTTTTGGCGATTACTCGCGGGCTCTTTCGGCTTTCGGCGCGCAGGTGATCAAATGCCCTTTGGATCTTAAATCTTGCACCATTGTCAAGAATGGGCATCTTGCCCATTCCACAAGAGAGGAATTTTCTGGTGGAACAGGCATCTTGCCTGTTCCTAAACAAGTAATTGAAAATGGTGCAACATCTGAGTTGGATCTGAAATCGTTGGACGTTGGGGCAGGAAGCCGGTTAGTAACGGATGATTTGTCGGTTTCTAACGGTTCCCTTGTCTCCCCTTCTTTTCGTATCCCAGTTCCTCTGGCTCTCGATGCCCCCTCTCGACGAGGTTTGCTACTGAACAACCCCCACAATCCTACGGGTTTGCTGTTTGCTAGGGAGGCGATTTTGCCTTATGTGAAGCAGTTAGGTATGGTGGTGGTGGATGAGGCCTTTATGGACTTTCTACCGCCTTCTGAGCAGGAAACTTTGATCGATGCTGTTGAGGAGTTTCCGAATTTGGTGATTTTACGATCGCTCACTAAATTCTATTCTCTGCCGGGACTGCGGTTGGGCTGTGCGATCGCCCATCCCGATATTCTGCGCCGCTGGCAGTTACTGCGCGATCCTTGGCCTGTGAATGCTTTGGCTGCTGCTGCTGCTGCTGCTGTGGTTCGAGATGCGGCTTTTGAGCAGCAAACTTGGGATTGGCTGCCTGTTGCTCGCCGAGAGCTATTTGAGGGTTTGGCTAATTTGCCGGGTTTGCAGCCAATTGCCGGGGCGGCTAATTTCTTGTTGGTTGAGTCGTCGATGTCGGTTTCTTCGATTCAAAAAAGTCTGTTGGAACGACACCGGATTTTGATTCGGGATTGTTTGAGTTTTCCTGAGTTGGGCGATCGCTTTTTTCGGGTGGCTGTGCGCTCAAGGGCGGACAATCTGCGGTTGATTGCTGGACTTAAAGAAGTCATTAGTCAGTAGTCAGTTGTCAGTTGTCCGTTGATAAACCGATTTTATTGGTCGTTCGAGCGCACCTACCCAAGAAACCCGGTTTCTCTGATAAATCTTGGATTTTGCAGCGAAGTATCTAGGCAGAAACCGGGTTTCTGACCCCGCGCGCCGATCGCCCTAAACTACTAACTAATGACTACTGACTAATGACTAATGACTACTGACAATTCCCGCATCCAGGATACCCGCCACGTGATTCATCCGTCCCGAAATAAAAAACCTGTATCAGATGAAACTTGCCGAACGTATTTATCCGTGGTCAATGCTTCAATTCTAAAATCTAAAATCTAAAATCTAAAATCTAAAATCGATTGACTTCTTTATTTATGCTTGACTATGATTTAGTGATTATTGGTGGAACTCCGGCCGGACGTTATGCTGCTTTGACTGCAACTAATTTCCCGGCCCGCGTTGCTTTGGTGGAACCGCTAAGTAATTCCCAAGATTTGCCGAGTGGGGGGAAAGAGTCGATCGACCTTGGTTTGAGATACAGCCAAACTTTGAGGGAGGCTGCTCGTTTTGCTCAGCAGATCAGCCGCCAGCAGTTGGGAGTTCGCTGGGAAGTCGCGAATTCCTCTATGCCACTCAAATTGCGCTTTGACGGGGTTCTAAAGTGGGCAGATGATGTTGTTTCTAATTTGTCAGAAATTGATTCTCTCGGCCTTTTGGCTACTCGCGGGGTTGATGTTATTTTTGGCAGCGGCGAGTTTGTGGCGAAACCGGATTTGGCTTTTGTTGTGGGCGGGCGAAAATTGCGATCGCTCTGTTATTTGCTAGCTTGTCCAACTCTGCCGGCGATTCCCAATATTGAAGGACTTTCGTCTGCTGGCTTTTTTACTTCGGAAACTGTTGGGGAATTAGCAAAACTTCCCCAGTTGCCTAAAAGTTTGGCTGTAATCGGCGCAGATCCCAGCGGTGTCGAAGTGGCTCAAACTTTTGCTCGCTTGGGGGTTGCTGTCACTTTGGTGGTGAAAAGTTCGCACATTTTGGCTAAAGAAGACCGGGAGGCTGCTGGTTTGGTGCAAGCTGGAATGGAAGCTGAGGGAGTGCGGATTCTGACTGCTACTGAGGTGACTCAAGCTAGGGTGATTGATGGTAAAAAGTGGATTCAAGCTGGGCCAAGGGCGATCGAAGCTGAGGAGATTTTTCTGGCTGCGGGTAGAGGACACAATTTTTCTTCGTTAAATCTCGAAGCGGCTAAGGTTAAATTCAGCGATCGGGGGGTGATTTTAAATGAAAAGCTGCAAACAACTAATCACCGAATTTACGGGATCGGCGATGTTGCTGGGGGTTATCCGTTCCCTCACATCGCTAATTACGAAGCTGCGGTTGCTGTGAAAAATGCTTTGTTTTTGCCAATGTTTCAAATAGATTATCGCGGGATTCCTTGGGCGATTTTTTCTGACCCGCAATTGGCGAGGGTTGGCTTGACTGAAGCGCAAGCAAGGCGCCGTTTTGGAGATGATCTAATTGTTTGTCGGGAATATTTCAAGAATGTTGAAAGAGCTCAAATGTCCGGGGATACAACTGGTTTTTGTAAGATTGTCGGGCGTCGCAACGGGGAGATGTTGGGAGCGAGTATTGTGGGGCCGCAAGCTGCTGAGTTGATTCACGCGATCGCTTTGGCTGTGCGTCACGGGATGAAGGTTGAGGCGATCGCCCAACTTCCTTATATTTGGTCTAGTTTTTCGGAAATTAGCGGTCAAACTGCTGCTGTTTGGGAGTCGCAGCGCTTGGGCAGAAATACTTTTTCGCGGAATTTATGGGAGAATTTGTTTCACTGGCGCAGGTATTGGAATCAGTAAAGAAATCCAATGTTTGTAGTAGGATTTTTTGAATTTTATATGCTTAGCGCACAATTAAAAAGTAATTTGCTAATCAACTCACTCGGCCCTAAAATTGTGTGTCAATAAATAATATAACAAGGTGTTGACCGTTGCTCCCAGGTCGAGGGAAATATGTAATTTAAATGTACCACAACTTAACTAATAACTGATGACTACTCACTGAGAACTAATGACTGCTAACTAATTATTGCGGGCGAGAGTGCAATGCTGGATTTGACGATCGCCGGTACAATGCGATCGCACGCCATTCTCGCCCCAGAAAGGTTTCTGGCGACTGGCCCCACTTGCAGCGCCGCTAAACCACCAGTCAAAAATAATTCGCATCCGGGCCAACGCAGGTGTTTGTCTAAGACTGGCAAACCTTTAACTATTTCAATGGGATGCGTTTCTAGCATTTCTTTGAACATTGGTTCGGCTGCAATGTCTAGTTTGGTGCCGGTTGCTAGCCAAATTCGATCGACAAATAACGTCTCCCCACCGCTGCAATCAACAGTCCATCTGTTATTTTCCCACCGAACGCCAACAACTTCGCACTGTTCGTGAAATGTCAGTTGTTCGCTGTGGGAGAGCCTCCGCAACTGTGTCATAATTTCCGGTGTCATCGAGCCACCGTTGCGGGCTTGTTGAATGGTTTCCCAACGCGAATGGCAATCTGGTTCGGCGGCGAATCCTTTGAGGTATTTTGGCCCCAACCAACCGGGTTCGGCATCAAATAGTTTTTCTTGGAAATAGCGCCTAGTCATTAACAGGACTTTGGCTCCTCTGGCAATTGCTCCTACTGCTAAATGTCCGCTGGTTAGTCCGCCGCCGACAATTAATATTTGTTCTCCGTGCAATTGCAAATTTCGCAAATCTACTTGATGGGAGTGGCGAATTCTTTCGGGGGGATGCTGTGTTTGAATTTGATTTGCCCACGCTGGTAAATGCGGTTTTCCACTGCCGGCGGCGACGATTACTCGGCGGGCGATCGCACTTTTTCCGTCTTCAAACCACAGGTGGAAACGGCCGGATTTCGGCTGAATGCGGGTTACTTTTGCTTTGATAACTTGATCGCCCAATTGCCACCGTTTAATTGTGTCGCCGCAAAATTCCTCAAATAACCGACTTCCGGGCAAATCGTAGGGGGGAAACAATTCCGAGGAGCGATTTTCGGCAAACCTCCGCAATTCGTAAGGGTTGGGATCGGGGTGGTGCACTGCGGGCGATCGTAAATGCCCAATTTCTAAAGCTGCAAATTGCCTCCGCCACTGAGTCAGCCATTCGCCGCTCGGATCGAATGCTAAAAATTTATCCCGGAGGCTCTTGCGTTTTTTTAATATGTGTGCAGTAAGAGTCAGGGCGTGGGGCCCAGCGCCGATTAAAGCTAAATCAATTTGGGGCGGCGTGGCTTCTGAGTTCGCTTGCATGAGAATTGCTGATTTGCGAATGATAACAATTCTCATTATTATAGGTCGATCGAGCCTCAAGTTTACGTCTTTCGAGAACCAGCAGGATTTCTGTTCCGCAAAAAGAGACAGGATGATACGCAAAAGCTCAGAAACCCTCTTGATGAGAGGTTTCTGCCCCGACAGGGACGCACTGCGACGCTCAGAAACCGGGTTTTTTAGCTCACCGAAATGAAAACCGCGATCGGAAAGCGTCGGCATCGTCCGTTGGCGTAGCGATATAAGGGTCGCGAATTAAATAACTTACAATTTTAATTGTTATTGTGGGATGGGCGTCCCGCCCGTCCACTCATGACGGGCTATAAGAGCCCATCCCACTTTCAAGAGTGGAAGTTATTTAATTCTCATTCCTAAGTAAAACAACTTAGCCGACTGCCGATGTCATTTTCCGCTTCTGAACTTTGGCATTTAATACCTGATTTACTTCTGAGAGTTGGGCAGCTTGTTGTGGCATCTGGGCAAATAATTCAGCTTGCTCACGGGCGACTCCCAAGTGCTCCGCAATCTGACGCAGAAACTCGATTTCCTCTGCTTCCGGCTTTAAACCCTGAGCCGCCCGAATTGTAATGATGACATTAAATTATGATGTAAACTAGACATTAGATTTTCTAGGCGATCGCCTTCAAGCATCGGTTTCAAAAACACTCTTAAGTACCTGATTAGCGTCTTAAGTTCCTCTTCCATGAACTGCGGTTGTTCCATAAGCCTTAGCTAAGTCATTTTCTACTTAGTCTCAACTCAAGTATCAACAGCTCTTACATAAAATATTAAGTCGAGTTTTTAAAATCCCTCTTTCATAATTGGAATTTCCAAAATATGTTAAGAAAAATGTAATTAATGAATAGCAAGGCAGATAGAGGGAAAATAGTAGAAAGTAACTCTAAGAAGCTTCCGACTTGAAAGAAGTAGGAATACGTAGAAATGGCTAGCATAAAAAATCTTGTTCTAGGATATCACATTAACGAGCAAATATACGCAGGCAATCGAACTCTAGTTTATCGCGGTTGTCGGTCTTCAGATCGGCTGCCCGTAGCGATCAAGCTGCTGCGAAATGACTTTCCCCGCTTCAACGAACTGGTTCACTTCCGCAACCAGTACGTCATTGCTAAAAACTTAGATATCCCTGGCAGTGTCAAGGCATACAGCCTAGAGACTTACCACAACCACTATGCTCTGGTGATGGAAGACTTTGGCGGAATTTCCTTATGTAGCTACCTGGCTAATCTAGCATCTGAGAGCAACGAACCCCTAGAAGGCTTGCCCGTGAGCGAGTTTCTGCCTATTGCGATTCAAATTGCCAACTCCCTCGACGGACTTTATCGCCACCACGTCATCCATAAAGACCTCAAACCTGCCAACATTCTCATTAACCCCACCAGCAAACAAGTCAAGCTGATTGACTTCAGCATCGCTTCCCTACTACCGCGCGAAACCCAAGAAATTCAAAATCCCAACGTGCTTGAGGGCACTTTACCTTACATTTCTCCCGAACAAACTGGGCGGATGAACCGAGGCATTGATTACCGCACAGATTTTTACTCGCTGGGAGTCACATTCTACGAATTATTAACAGGAAAGTTACCATTCCAAACAGACGATCCAATGGATTTGGTACACTGCCACCTCGCCAAACAGCCCCTCCCAGCCTCAAGTTTAAACCAGAGCGTTCCATTGGTGCTGTCGGAGATTGTCAGCAAACTGATGGCGAAGAATGCTGAAGCTCGCTATCAAAGCGCCCTAGGACTCAAGTTTGATTTGGAAATTTGTTTATTCCAGTGGAAAGAGACAGGGAGGTTAACTAACTTTAAAATAGGGGAGCGAGATTTGTGCGATCGCTTCATCATCCCAGAAAAATTATACGGTAGAGAAACCGAAGTATTCTCCCTGCTATCGGCCTTCGAGCGCGTGAGTGGCGGCAGCACCGAAATGATGCTCGTTGCCGGTTTCTCCGGCATTGGTAAAACCGCTGTTGTCAACGAAGTTCACAAACCAATTGTGAGACAGCGTGGCTACTTCATCAAAGGCAAATTCGACCAATTTGCGCGCAGCCAGCCCTTCTCAGCTTTTGTACAAGCTTTTCGCGATTTAATGGGACAATTGCTCTCGGAAAGCGATGCTAAAGTTGAGGAGTGGAAGACTCAAATCCTGGCAGCATTGGGCGAAAATGCTCAGGTAATCGTTGAGGTAATTCCCGAACTAGAGCGGATTATTGGCTCGCCACCCCCGGCACCAGAACTCGTCGCCAGTGCTGCCCAAAATCGCTTCAATCGGTTATTCGAGAACTTCATCTCTATCTTCGCCACTAAAGAACATCCCCTCGTTATTTTCTTAGACGACTTGCAATGGGTAGACTCAGCCTCATTGAAGTTGATTCAACTCCTGACGAGCGATCGCGATCGGCGCTATCTCTTTTTAATTGGAGCGTATCGAGATAACGAAGTTTTTCCCGCACACCCTTTGATGGTGACATTAGCCGACATTCAAACAACCGGAGCTACGGTAAACACCATTACTCTAGATCCGCTTGAGCGCTTCCATTTGAATTGTCTGATTGCCGATACATTAGCTTGTTCTACAGCGTTGGCTCAGCCTTTGACAGAACTCGTTTATCAGAAAACCAAAGGCAATCCATTTTTTAGCACACAATTCCTCAAATCTTTGCATGAAGATGGGATAATTGAATTTAATTTTGCAGCTCGGTATTGGCAGTGCGATATTGCTAGAGTCCGAACCTTGGCTCTAACGGATGATGTACTAGAATTCATGGCACTTCAGTTGCGAAAGCTGCCAGCCCGGACACAGGAAGTTTTAAAGTTAGCTGCTTGTATTGGCAATCAGTTCGATTTGGCTACATTAGCAATTGTTGATGAGAATTCACCAACAGAAACAGCAACAGCTTTGTGGAAAGCATTGCAAGAAGGGTTGATTTTACCAGTTAGCGATGTTTATAAATTTTATCAAGAATGTGGTAACAGTTTATCAAAATCAATCACTGGAGAAGAATCTGAGCAATTACCAGTTAACAATGACCAATTAGTTAAATACAAATTTTTCCACGATCGCGTCCAACAAGCAGCCTATTCCCTCATTCCTGAAGACCAAAAGCGCTCTACTCACTTAAAAATCGGTCAACTGCTGTTAAAGAATACGCCCGAAGCCGATCGAGAAGAAAAAATGTTTGATATTGTCAACCACTTGAATATGGGAGTAAATCTAATTACCCACGAGCTAGATAGGGAGCAATTAGCACGGTTAAATCTGGTTGCCGGAAAGAAAGCTAAAGCTGCTACTGCCTATTCTGCTGCGGTTGAATATTTAAATATTGGCACAGAATTACTGGCAGTAAATAGTTGGGAGAATCAATACGAACTAACATTAGCGCTGCATACCGAAGCAGCAGAAGCGGCATATCTAAGCGGTGACTTTGACCGGATGGAGACATTAGCATCACTCGTGGAAAGCTGCGCCAAAACGCTACTGGACAAAGTGAAGGTATATGAAGTACAGATAGAAGCTTATATGGCGCAAAATAAGCTACAGGAAGCTCTGAATACAGGGTTGCCAGTCTTACAGCAGTTGGGGGTAGAGTTTCCCTCCGAGCCAAATTTCTCTGATATTGGACAGGCACTAGGAGAAACCGCGTCAATTTTGAGCGGAAAGGGAACTGAGGACTTAATCGATCTCCCTCTAATGACAGATCCTCAACAAATAGCAACTATAACCATTCTGTCAAGCCTATTTACTCCTGCCTACATAGCGCTGCCGCCACTCGCGCCTTTGGTAGTTTGCAAACAAGTCAATTTATCTGTCCAATATGGCAATGCTTCTTTGTCACCCTATGCTTTTGCCATATATAGTTATCTTCTCTGTGGCATGGGAGATATTGAGCGGGGCTATGAGTTCGGTCAAATGGCTTTACGTCTCTTGTCAAAGTTGGATGCCAAAGAAATCCAAGCCAAGACATCCGCAATGGTACATTCTAGTATTCAACCTTGGAAAGAACACTTCAGAAAGAGCTTAGAACCTTTGCTGTCAGATTATTTTTGTGGGCTGGAAACCGGAGAGTTAGAATTTGCTGGCTATGCTATCTTTCAATACAGTTATTACTCGTATTTTATTGGCAAGCAACTAACGCAACTCGAACGAGAGATAGCAAGCTACGCAGATGCCGTCACTAAAATTCATCAGGAAGCAGCACTTTCTTATCAGAAAATTTGTTGGCAAGCCGTTTTGAACTTGATAGGAAGAGCGCAAGACCCATGCCATTTAAAGGGAGAAGCCTACGACGAAGAGACAATGTTGCAACTGTATGAGCGAACCAATAACTACCTGGGGATTCATTACTTATACTTGCACAAACTTGTGCTTTGTTATCTGTTTGAAAATTACCCGGAAGCCTTAAAAAATATCGCTCAAATAGAAAGTTATTTGAGCGCAGCTTCAGGGCAGATAACTGTTGTCCTCTTCTATTTCTACGATTCTCTAGTGCGGCTGGCAGTGTATGCCGATACTCCACAGTCCGAACAACAGGAACTTCTTGACAGAGTACAAGCTAATCAAGAAAAAATCCAGAAATGGGCGCATCATGCCCCCGTGAATCATCTGCATAAATTCTATCTAGTAGAGGCAGAGCGGCATCGGGTTTTAAACCAAAAAATAGAAGCGCTTGAGATGTACGACAAGGCGATCGCCCTCGCCAAAGAAAACGAATACCTCAACGAGGAAGCTCTAGCTCACGAACTCGCTGCTAAATTCTATTTAGAATGGGGTAAAGAAAAACTGGCAAAACCTTATTTAATTGATGCTTACTATGCTTACGCTCGTTGGGGAGCAAAAGTAAAGATTGACCATTTAGAACAGCGTTATCCCCAATTGCTGGCTGTGATCCTGCAACAGGAGCGAACTCGCCAGAATCCGACCGAAACAACTCACACATCCAGCAGTGAATCATCCGTATCTAACACGAATAGAACAATTATCGGTAGCACTAGCAGTTGGGGCTTAGTAGATTTGCCGACAGTAATCAAAGCTTCTCAAGCTCTATCGAGCGAAATTAAACTCGATCAATTGCTCACTACCCTCATGCAAGTGGTGGTAAAGAATGCCGGAGCACAAACCGGAGCATTAATTTTGAATGAAGAGGGAAACTGGAGGATAAACGTCCACTGCACAAACCGCCAAGAGTGCCTTCTGCAATCAATGCCGGTTGAGGAGAGTGAAGTAATTCCTCTCACCCTGATCAACTACGTCAAACGTACAAAAGAAACCCTGATTTTTGATGATGCTAGCAATCAACCAAGATTTGCATCTGACCCCTACATAATCCACCACCAACCTCAAAGCCTGCTGTGCACTCCGATCAGCGAGCGAGGGAAAATGATGGGGATTTTGTATTTGGAAAATAATTTAGCAACCGGGGTATTCACGGGCGATCGCGTCGCCATCCTCAACATCCTGTGCTCCCAAGCAGCAATTTCCTTACAAAACGCCAGACTGTATCAACAATCCCAGGAATATGCCCAAAAACTAGAACAATCTATCCACGATCTCAAACAGATGCAGTTGCAATTGGTGCAGGGTGAAAAAATGTCTGCTTTGGGAAATTTAGTCGCAGGGGTAGCCCACGAAATTAACAATCCCGTAGGCTTTATCGCGGGAAATTTGCAACCGGCTATAGAATATGTGGGGGATTTATTCAATTTGATTGATTTGTATCAAGAAAAATTTCCTAATCCGGGAGGAGAAATTGAAGCAGAAATTGAAGATATGGACTTGGAGTATTTGCGAGAAGATTTGCCCAAATTGATTGGTTCAATGAAAGAGGGAGTCGATCGCATCCGCAATATCAGTACAAGTTTGAGAACGTTTTCCAGGGCAGATAGCGATCGACCAGTTGCTTTCAATATTCACGATGGACTTGAAAGCACTCTGCTAATTCTCAAGCACCGTTTAAAAGCCAGCGAGTTCCGCCCTGCCATTGAAATTGTGAAAGAGTATGGTAACTTGCCCCTAGTGAAATGCTTTCCTGGACAGTTAAACCAGGTATTTATGAATGTGCTGGCTAATGCCATTGACGCTCTGGAGGAGTCAAATAAGGGGCGCTGTTTTAGTGAAATTAAAGCCCTACCTAATCAAATCACGGTTCAAACTGCTCTGAGCGAAGACAACAATCAGGTTGTGATTCGGATTAAGGATAATGGAGTGGGGATGTCGCCCGAAGTCAAGGAAAACATCTTTAACCACTTATTTACAACCAAGCCTGTGGGTCAAGGAACCGGATTAGGATTGTCGATCGCCCACCAAATTGTTGTGGAAAAACATGGAGGTACATTAGTGGTGAATTCTTCTTTAGACCAGGGTTCGGAGTTTGTGATTTCTATTCCGGTGTGAGCCTTTTGTAGTAAGGCTTGAGGGCAATTAGCAGACCCTCGAAATGACAAGCCACGTTGTTAGAATAAACAGGAAACTGGGCACGGGGAACGAGCAACAGGCTAGGGGTTGTCGTGCTAGAAACTGGCGACTACGGACTTGGAAAACAAAGAATCGAGGCTAATTTTCCCATCATCAGCCCGCACCTTATTCGTGATTGAGACAGCGGTTTCCAACCGCCCGCTTTACCAACACTCTCCCCTTTTTTTGTGCCCGTTTTGAGTCAAGAGTTCCCTTGAGATTTTAAGCCTCTACCTTGCCGAAATGAAAGCAGCTATCATGCTACTCAGATTGTGGAGGTGAACTAACCTGACGGTCAACTGGGTACAGTTAGACCGCAGGCTTCTTTTTCCTTTTTTTCAAAGGCTTTTTTGAGTGACGGAGTTCCCCCGCCACTTTCATAACTCAGACCAATCTTTCTGACGAGTTTAGCTGAATTTTCGTCTCGATCTAAAGATTCCCCACACTGGCAAGAATGCCACCGTTCCGATAATTCTTTCGGGACTTTATTGAGGCAGTTCCAACAGTGCTGGGAAGTTCCCTTTGGATCAACAAATAAAACACTTTTACCTAGTTTCCAGGCGACATATTTCAGAACGTTGGCGAATTGCCCGTGAGCAGCATCAAGCATGGATTTATTCAAACCACTCTTAGCTGACTGACCGTTAGGCAAATAAACCAAATTACCATTCTCAATATCGGTCTTGGGCTTGGCACGTCTAGTCAGATTTTTGACACTCAAGTCTTCAACAACTAAAACATCACATTTACCGAATAACTCATGTGCAGTTTTGAACTGAAAATCTAATCGGGATCTAGCCACGAACTGATGGAGTTGGGAAACCTTGTCCTTGATTATTTTCCAAGGTTGAGAACCCTTGACTCTATTAGCTAACTTCGCTTGAAGCCTTGCTAATTTCTGAGCCGATTTCCTCAAAAATCTAGGATTCTCAACTCTTTCACCATTGGAAAGGTAAGCGTAATTAGTAATTCCCAAGTCGATACCCACAGTATTTTCATCAGTCGGTTGAATTTCTGCAACCGTTACGGGAACCGTCTTATCTTCTAGCGTCAAGGAAATATACCACCCATCCGCTTCTGAGATAACACTACCCGTCTTAACTTTGAACCCTGTTGGTATTGGGCGGTGAAAAACCATAGGTACTTGACCTATTTTGGCAAGGCTAATACAAATCCTATTTTGCTCATCCTTGACAATATTTAGGTTGTCTAATTGAGGATAAGTGAAGGATTTGTAGTAGGGTCGCCCCTTGAATTTAGGCTTGCCTCTACGATGGCCATTTTTGTCGGGCGTAGTAAAGTTTGAAAAGGAAGTTTCTACTCTGTTGACGACATCTTGCAAAACCTGAGAATCCAACACTTTATAATTAGGAAACAGCTTTTTAGTGTTTTTTATGTCAGCAAGTTGTATCGTCTGCCACTGTACATATCCGCCTTCAATGTTCGAGAAAACGTCACCTTTCCTGGTCAAAGGATTGCCTGATTCATCCTTCTTTCTGCCATCTCTAGTTTGCACTCTCGTCAAAGGAATATTTCGATAAATCTCCTCAACAGGGACTATCGAAACAATCAATGGGCAAGCGTTTATGGGCGTTCTCGTGGCTGACCACCACCTAAATCTTTCGCTGAGTCGGTAGTTGTACTGCCGGCGACAAAGTTCTAAGTGAGCCACAATCGTCGTTAGTTGGGCAATGGTTGGTTTGAGGCGGTATTTGTAAGTTAGTTGCATTTCTAAACTTCCTATTTTCGACCTTTGCATAGTATAGTTTATGTACGTCTAAAATGCAACACCAAATTACTATTTTAGCACTGGGAAGAACATCGAAAATCAAGATGCTCCCGAAGATTGATTCATAGTAGGCAAGTCTAATTGTCGGCTTCCGTTCCTCCATCCGACGAGCCTTTCATCACGCGGGCGTAATTCATTCGGGGTACTTCGCTTAGCGCTCAGATTCATCCCCTCTGAATATACGCCCGGGACTTCCCGGCTGGTAGTTAAAATAGATTTCGAGGCAATTTTAGAAATACTTTTGTCTTGACCGATCGCCCTGATGCGGTGTGGAGTGAAAGCAAAAAGTGGTATACAAGAGTGGTTTATATACCACTTTTGTATACCACTGCCGATAAATTGCACAGATGGCTAAAAAAGCGGATAGCCTCAAAGCCTTGTGGAGTAAGGGATGTACGGAGAGGGTGGGATTTGAACCCACGTTAGAGTTACCCCTAAAGTAGATTTCGAGTCTACCGCATTCAACCGCTCTGCCACCTCTCCAATTGATTTGAGATGTGAGCTAAAAGTATTTTACCGCACAGTGTGCCAGATTGTAAATCTTTATAAAAAAGAAGTTTGATTTTCTTCAGATTCCAAAGTGGTCTTAAATCCCCCTGCTGGAGTCCACTGGAGGGCTCCGTCGCGCCCTGTCCAGAAAATCTGGGTTTTGCTTTGGCGCAGTTGGGCTGCGGTTTCTGGGTCGATTTCGTCAGCAGAGGCGATCGCCACTTGTGGCCCAACTGCGCTTAACAACTCAGCCGTCAGGGCTTTTCCTGACCACCACAGCACTTGAGCCGGCTTCAAGGTTCCCGTTGCTGCCAATTTTTTTTGCGCTTCCGGTGTCATTTCACCGACGAGCAACCAAGTTCGATTTCCCACCAGGAATTCTACCACCGGAATCTCCGCATTCACCAACTGCAACCGCGTCGCACCCATATCAACTGTACTGTTAGTTTCTAAAGGAAAGTAAACGCCTTGGCGAGATTGCACAGCCGTCATAAATTCCTGATTGTTGCTACGGTAAATTTGTTTGGGAGCGTTATTATCATAAAAGGTTTTTATTGGCAAGCGTGCTAGTAATTTTCCCCAACCACTGCTCAATCCTAAATGACCGTGAGTGGCGATCGCAAAATTCACAGAATTAACTCCTTGCTGCTGCAAAAAAGGCAACACTGTAAACCTTACGGTATTTTCATCACCGCTATTAATTAGCGCCACTTTTCCCCTATCTTGAATTACTAAAACAGGTTCGCCAGATGTCGCCAGCAAAGTAACTTGAAATAAAGATGATTGAACGTGCCAAGCTGGCAAAACTATGATACTTATTCCCGCTACCAGCGCCAGCGGTAAAATCCAAGCAGATGAAAAACTCGGCAGCGCAATAACTCTGCTTTTCCCCTTCTTCCCTTTCCCCTTTTCCTGATTTTTTCCTCGGACTGCTTCCGGCTTCCGTCTTTTTTCTTCCTTCCTCCTTCTATCCGTTACATCCGTTACAGAATCCGTTGCCGAACTTCCTTCTTCCTTCTTCTTTCTTCCCCCGATCCAAACCCAGCAAATTAAACTGTAAAGCGCGATTAGCTGAAACACCGATACTTGACCGACAGCTACCGAATTACCGGGTAATTGCGAGAAATATTGGGCGATCGCAATTAACCCCTTTGCCGGATAGTCCAGCAGTTGTGCTAAAACACTGCCAGCGGGCGGAAAAATCAATCCAGCTAAAGCGCTAACCATCCCCCCAATACTCAAAATCCACAGCAAAGGAGCCGCAATAATATTAACTAAAATGCTGTAAGGTGATACCACGCTAAAAACGTAAAGTAGCAGCGGCAGCACCCAAACTGAAGCGGCGATCGGAACCACAACAATCGAAGCGATCGCAGGAGGCATCCAGTCCAATTTTGCCATCAGTGGTGGCGTTGTCACGATTAACCCCAAAGTTGCCAAAAAACTTAGTTGAAAACCTAAATCCCAAATCCACAAAGGGTTAACCAGCAGTAAAATAGTAGCAGCGATTAACAGCAATCCCAGCGGCTTAACTTGGCGGCTGAGCACCAAAGCAAATAGTGTTCCAAATCCCATCAAAGCAGCGCGGCATACTGATGGTTCAAAGCCAGTTAATGCCACTAGCAAAAATAAAGCACCGACGCCAAAACTAAATTGCAATTGTTTGGAAAAACGCCTGGTTAAAGCTAGAACTAAAGCCAAAACCATCGAAACTTGAGTGCCGGAAGCTGCGATCGCGTGGGCTAATCCAGCCTGCACAAAATAGTCGCGGATGTTGTAAGGTAAATCTACTGCTTGTTTGCCGAGGGCGATCGCACTGATTAGCGGGCCTTCGGGAACATTTAACTGCGATAGTTGCGATCGCACGATCCGCTGCCGCATCGCTTGAATTTTCGATGGCTGCATCCCGCTTGGTTCCAAGAAAGCAGCCGTTTGGCTGTTAACTCGATTTACATCCGCGATCGCCTTTTCTCTCTTCCAGTCAATTTGACGCCCTTTGAGCCCTACAAAAGCTCCTTCTCTGGCTAAATATGCTTGAAAATTAAAAGCCCCCGGATTCGACGGCGGCTGCGGTTTGTACAAGGAACCCACAACTGCGATCGTATTGTCGGCGTACAAACCCGTTGCTTGCAGCAGGGGCACTGTAACGTAGAGTTTGCCGGATACTGGGCGGTTTACGACTGCTCCTCCCTCGCCGCCGTTGATTTCGCTAACTAAATCTGTTTCTAGCCAAAATTGCGATCGACCCGATCGAGTCAATCGAGGCGTACTGACAACTCTACCGCGAACTGTCACTGCCACTTCTTGAGTGTTTCCAACCGCCGGAATCAGTTTGCTGATGTCATCTATTGCCGGTTGGGGCGATCGAACTGCAAAATAAACGCTAGCTAGAAATGCCAGCAAACCAGCAACCGCCCACACCCATTTCGCTCTCGGCAGCATCTCCAACAAACTCAACTCTTCCCTCGCATCTAAGGGTGCTTCAAGAGCATTTTCTTTTTGTCTGCTGCGTCTTTTCTTAGTAACTTTGACAGAATTTTTAGTATATTTTCGCAACAATTTCGGCAGGGCGATCGCTACCGTTATTCCCAAAGCAAGTATCCCGTATCTACCCCAAGAAACCGCTGTAGAAATCAATCCCAAAATGTAGGCAAGACAGAAAATGACACCCGTTGCTTGATTCATTAATTAGCAAGTAATTAGCAATTTTTACTGTCCAAAGTAGAGTTGGTTTCAGTCCAGAACACATAATATCAATTCCGGTTATATCGGAATGATTTAACCACAGAGAACGCAGAGAACGCAGAGGAAGAGAAGAGAGAGAGACGAATAATGCCGATGAAGAGAGGATTTCATATAACCTCTGTATGTAGGGTACACATTGCGACCCTACATATACTACCACTGCCTGATAAGTCTTCTTCTAAATAGACAGCCCCAATTTTAAACCGAAAGCCGCGTGCAGCACCATAAGTGCAAGGGCCGTCGTGCCTAAATAAGCGTGAACCGCGCGCAGTGCTAGCTTATTGCCCCCAAAACCCGTTAGCGAAATCAAGCTGCCAATAGCCAGCAAAACCAGCACTGCCGAACCCGTCCAAAAATGCGGACTTTCCATGACTGGCTGGTGCTGCATCACCAGCGACAGCAAGCCGCCTGTATAGCCCAAAGCTAGAAACAGAAACATCCACGGTGCAAGCTTGCGGTGATCCGAGCGACTTTTGAGTGCGACATCTTTATCGGTGGCCAAACGTCCCTGCCATCCCGTATACCCGACAAAACTGCCCATCGCCACTACCACGATCCCCATCATTACAGGGTGTCCCCAATGGGTAATTGGTTCGGGAATTCCTAGACTGCGAAATTGACTGGCGATGGGTTCTAGTAGTTCGCTTAAATTTACCATTTGATACTGACTCCAAACTTGGCGATAAATATTTTCGGACTAATCATTAAAATATTATAAAATATTAGTGTAGCAAGTGCGATCGTGCACTTCAAAGAGCCGTTTAACCTAACAGCCCAACATTGGCCAAAAGCCTAGATATACGCAAAACTTAGCCGGCTTGGGCCGGCTGTGAGATGTTTTACAGCAGTGATGCTGCTTCAAGTTAATTATTAGCCCGATCGGCTAAATCTAAGAGCAAAAATAAACGCCATTCGCCCGCACATCACACCCCGTGGGCTGCCTTTTGCCCAATCTTCACAGCCTCATCCTCACTCTGGATGTTAAATTATACCTGCCTGCTCAAAGTTAATTTCAATTCCTTGACTTTTGAATGCCCAAGGGGAAATTTAACATCGCAGCCGACGAGCCGTCACACTTCTACATTTTGCTAATCGTTCTCAAGGGAGAATCAACTGCTGAAAAAAAACTAGAGGTTCCAAGTTTGAGACTTCTGGCATCAAGTATGCCGTCTGCCCAGGCTCACTTCGATCGACCGATCGCTAAACAGTCTCAAGGCACCCTGATAGCACTCTTGGCTGTTGAGCAGCCATCGCTGTGCACCTAAATGAATCCTCCCAACTAACTCGCTGGGGATTCGGTTTTAGCAGACAAGCAGCCACTTTCTTGCGTCGCCTTCCTCGGAACCGTGCAATCGCTACACTCACTGGGCCGTCGCTAAAGTAGCTTCCGAAGGTTGGATTTGATACTTTACGAGATTTGCCAGTTCTTGTAACTGATTAATCGCTTCTGCACCTTCTAGTTTCATGAGTTCGCGGTCGTCCCGCATCTCAGTCCAAGTGATACCGTAATCTGACACTAAAAATCGAATCAGATGGTTGTCCGTCAAACTGACCATAAATGAGGCACTGTTCATCTGACCCCCGCAAGTGTAGCAGGATGCCAGATAACCCCGATGCTCTAGCACGATCGCTAAAGCTTGGAGGTTCATTACCAAATCTTGAACGAATTTACGGTGTTGTTCTGCAAGTCTCAGAAACACAGTTCTCCTCCTATCACCACACCGTGTATTTTACATCCCATTTAATAATTTCTTAATAAGTGGGTCTTTAGGTGCTGGTTCAGTATACGTTTAGTATGCTCAAAAAAAATCGGATTAGCGACCTCTTCAGCCTACGTATACTAGATTAACCGAGTTGCGATCGAAACGAAGTATCAGCAGCAACATTCACCCAAAACAGGCTCTCGCGGGGGACTCCAGCCGGAAAATTTGCCTGCTGTCAGGGCTGATTCAGCCGTTCGAGAGCCCAAAGATACAAATAACTAATGATAGTAATGAAATTAGTTAAGTAGAAGAGTTCAATCACCCTGGGGATACTCGTCCCAAAGCGTCGTCGTCTGCCGCAAGCTCCGAAAATCGCCATTCCCCAAAATCAAGTGATCCAGTAGCGGAATCGACAAAAACTGCGCTCCCGCCAGCAACTGTCGCGTCAAAGCAATATCCTCCGGGCTCGGTTCCACAATCCCCGATGGGTGATTGTGCGAGATAATCGCCCGCGTCGCCCCCTGGCGGATCACCTCGCGAAAAATATCCCGTGGGTGAGCCAAAGTTTCCGTGGCTGTGCCGATCGTAATTACCTGAGTACCCAGCAGCCGATTTTTCACATCCAGCAACACCACAGCAAAACGTTCCTGAGACTGCCACATCAAATCCTGACTCAGGGCATCAGCCGCCGCTTGGGGAGAGTCAACCACAGCCATTTCCGGCGGCCGCGACTGAAAAACCCGCTTCCCCAACTCCACCGCAGCCAAAATCGAAGTCGCCTTAGCCGGGCCAATCCCGTGAATCTGCGTCAACTCCTGAACGCTAATACTGCGTAGCACAGCCAGAGGATCGCGGGAATGCAAACTCAACTGATTTAAAATATACTGTCCAAGCCCTACGGCGGAAAGTTTGCCGGGGCCCTGACCAGTACCCAGGAGAATCGCAATCAATTCTGCAGTTGCCAAACTTTTCGGGCCACCCGCCATCAACCGTTCCCGTGGCCGTTCACTCGTTGGCAAATCGGCAATTCTCAAGCTGTAAGTCATAGCTGCACCCGCACCGCAAGCTCAACAATTAGACAATTTTAGCCGATCGATTTGTGTTCTTCAATTCGTACAATCACCGAAAAAAGCCTTCATCATTAACCGAGGCTGTTGGCAGATAAAATCTAACCCAGGGTTTCGCAAGCGATCGAGTCTCGATGTCGATCGACCTTAAACCGATCGCCCGGATATGCCTCTAACACTCGCTGCGCTTGGGCTTGAGTCGCAAATTGACACTCCCCACGGCTAGAAGCCAGGCCGGGCGGATTTATTCTGACCGGATGATTATATAATAGAACCGGCGCGAGGCTAGGGGACGATCGCCCGTTCTATCCAAACTCTGTGCATAGCTCCATGAATTTAATTGAAGCTATTATTGCAGTGTAAGGATTCAGGTCTGAAAAATGGGAATAAACGAGCGGCATAGGCAAGGCACAAGAATGTGCAGAAATAGCCTCACGGAAAAAAGCCATTACTCAACGAGCTTGAAAACGACAGGTTTGAATCACACGAGCGGAGATTAGCAGTTTCCTCAAATCGTTTCATCGAACGAGAGCCGCCAAAAACTTTCCGTTTAGTTACAGCTAGCCATAGAGAAAGTTCTGCTAAATTATTATCCGGAGACATCGAGGACTCATCCAGAAAATACCACCACTGTTTTGCTTTATCTGGTAAGTATTTGAGCAACAAACCTGCGGCATAACCCACAAGGATCAACCAAGTCACCAAAGCTTGATTCAATCTTATTTTGAAATCTTGATCCCACGAGTTGTAGGTAAGGATCGCGAATTAAATAACTTACAATTTTAATTGTTATTGTGGGATGGGCGTCCCGCCCGTCATGAGTGGACGGGCGGGACGCCCATCCCACTTTCAAGAGTGGAAATTATTTAATTCTCATTCCTAAGTATATCCTTTGTTTTGCGCCAGGACTCATGGGCGATAAGCTGTTCGGCATTTAAAAGACGATAGTAGTGTGCCTCATTACAGAAGTGTTTCCCGCATAAGCGCGTAAGTGTTCACTCCTGACACCAGAGGGATTAATTCGGTTGAATAGCCGCTAGAATTTGCCCTGCTGTCACCGTTTGCCCCTTTTCACAAAACAATTGAGCCACAGTGCCAGCAACATCAGCAGTAATAGCAATTTCCATTTTCATCGCTTCCAAAATTAACAGACGATCGCCCTCAGCAACCACATCTCCCACATTAACCAGCACCTGCCAAACATTAGCCGAAACGTGAGCGACAACTGCCTCACAGTCGATCGGCAAAGTAACCTCCGCCGCCGTGTCAGAAGCCCCATCCGCCGAGGATTCTGCGGCAGCTTCAGCGTCAAATTCCCCGGAGGCGGCCCAGCGATCGCGCTCTGCATTAAATGCGGTCTGCTGCTGCGCTTTAAACTCAGCCGCACTGTTAGCAATAGAATGCAAAAACTCATTGTATTCTCTCAAATTAAAAGTGATTTCCTCAACCTTTAATTTAAACTTACCTTCAATAAATTCTTCCCGACAGCGGTGCAATTCCTCATGAGAAACCGGATAAAATCGGATTTGGTCAAAAAAGCGCAAAAGCCAAGGTTTACCAGACTGGAAATCCGCCGTTTGTTTGAACCGATTCCACATTTGCACCGTGCGGCCGACAAATTGATAACCTCCCGGCCCTTCCATCCCGTAAACGCACAAATACGCGCCGCCAATGCCAACTGCATTTTCAGGAGTCCAAGTGCGGGCGGGATTGTATTTAGTAGTAACCAAACGGTGGCGCGGATCGAGGGGAGTTGCGACGGGCGCGCCTAAATAAACGTCTCCCAAACCCATCACTAAATAGCTAGCATTAAATACAATTTCTCTGACTTGTTCGATGCCCTCAAGCCCGTTTATGCGGCGAATAAACTCAATATTGCTGGGACACCAAGGTGCATCCGATCGCACAGACTGCATATATTTTTCAATAGCCAACAGCGTCGATTCATCTTCCCAAGATAAAGGCAAGTGCACAATTCGCGCCGGCACTTCCAAATCCTCGATCGCCGGAAGTTCCGCCTCCGCCGCAATCAGCGCCTGCATTAGCTGCTGTTGCGAAATCTGGCTGCCCTCAAAGTGAATTTGGAGCGATCGCATTCCCGGCACTAATTCGATAACACCCGGCAACGGATTTGCTTTCAACTGTTCCATCAATGCGTGCGCCCGAAAACGCAAATTTAAATCCAGCACCAACGGGCCGTATTCAACTAGAATATATTTATCCCCAGCTTGACGGTAAGTAACAGCAACCTGTCCCGGAGATTCTGGAATTTCGTGCAAAATTGGAGAAGCGGGAACTGCGGGCAATTCCGCCGAAGTTTCCCCAAAAACAGGCAAACAAAAAGTAGCAATTTGCCTATTTTGTGCTAATTCCCGCTGCAAAGCTTCAGCAAAACTCAAACAGTGAAAGCGAATGCTATCCCCCGGTTTCAGTTGCCCGATTTTCCACAATTCCGACTGCACAATAGTAGCAGGACAGACAAAACCTCCCAAACTCGGGCCGTCCAGACCCAGAATTACAGGCATATCGCCCGTAAAATCGATCGTGCCGATCGCGTAAGCATTATCGTGAATGTTAGACGGGTGCAAACCCGCTTCTCCTCCGTCTTGACGCGCCCAGGCGGGCTTCGGGCCGATCAGCCGAATGCCCGTCCGCGTCGAGTTGTAATGCACCTGCCATTCGGTGGAGAAAAACATTTCGATGTCTGACAGAGTAAAGAAATCCGGCGCGCCGTGAGGCCCGTACAAAACGCCGATTTCCCAATTATTGCTGTAGGTGGGAATTAGTTCCGGAGGCAAAGATAATTCCGCTGCCAGAGTTGCAGTTTGGTTGAGTTTTAACACATCTCCCGGACGTAGCGTGCGGCCCCCGTGTCCGCCAAATTTGCCCAGTACAAAAGTTGATTTGCTGCCCAAATAATCGGGGACATTAAAGCCGTGCTTTACCGCTAAATAAGTGCGGTAGCCGCCGCCTTGAATGGCTTTTAACTTGAGAATGCTGCCAGCTTTTACGGGAATTGCCGTCCAAAACGGCACCGATTCGCCGTTTAGCGTTCCCTTCATAATTGCACCAGTCAAACTAATAACTGTATCGGCATTAAAGCGCAGAGTTGGACCTGTAGCTGTGAATTCCAGTCCTGCTGTCGATTCGGGATTTCCTACTAAACGATTTGCCGATCGAAATGCGAGATGATCCATCGGCCCAGAAGGCGGCACGCCAACATCCCAATAGCCAATCCGCCCCGGATAATCTTGAATGCTGCTGTAGGTTCCCCCATCCAATACATCGATCGTTAAAGGTGCGTATTCAAAAGAGTTTAAAAAGCGCGTGCTCAGTTCGCCCCGGCTGAATCGGGAATCGTCCAAAATCTGGCGGAGGTAATCTAAATTAGTTTCAATTCCCGCTATTTCACTGGCATCTAAAGCAGCTTTGAGTTTTACGATCGCCTCTTCTCGATTATCCCCGCAAACGATTACTTTGGCTAGCAGCGGATCGTAAAAAGGAGTAACCTCCGTGCCGCTTTCTATCCAACTGTCGCAGCGGACGTTTTCGGGAAACGCAACTTGATTCAGCAACCCGGAACTCGGCTGGAAATTCTTGCCGGCATCTTCGGCATAAATTCGCACCTCAATTGAGTGTCCCTGCGGTCGATAGCGGTACTCTTCCAGGGGGAACAAATCTCCAGAAGCCTGTTTGACCATCCACTCAACAAGGTCGATGTTGTTGACAGCTTCAGTAACGCCGTGTTCAACTTGCAAGCGCGTGTTGACTTCCAAAAAATAAAACTGTTTTGCATCGACATCAAATACAAATTCAACAGTACCGGCTGACTGGTAATTTACCGCTTTTCCCAGCCGCACTGCTGCACTGTACAACAGATTTCGCTGTTCGTCGCTAATAGCAGGGGCGGGGGTTTCTTCAATTACTTTTTGATTGCGCCGCTGCACCGAACAATCTCGTTCGCCCAAGGCTATGACGTTTCCTTTGCCATCTCCAAAGATTTGGACTTCAATGTGTCTGGCTGTTTGAATGTATTTCTCTAAAAAAACGCCGCTTTGTTTAAAATTGCTTTGACTCAAACGCTGTACTTTTTCAAAGGCTTCTGCCAAATCTCGATCGCCAAAACAAGCCTGCAAACCGATACCACCGCCGCCTGCGGTACTTTTGAGCATCACCGGATAGCCGATCGCCCCAGCCGCTTTTTGGGCATCCTCCAAACAGGCTAAAAGTTCGCTTCCGGGAGTTAGCGGCACTTGATTTGCAGCGGCTATTTCCCGCGCGGTGTGCTTCAATCCAAAGCAGCGCAACTGAGTCGGAGTCGGGCCGATAAATGCAATATTTTCGCTTGCACAAGCTTCGGCAAATTCAGCATTTTCGCTCAAAAAGCCGTAACCCGGATGGATAGCTTGAGCTTTTGTTTGGCGCGCAACTTCGAGAATGCGATCGAACCGCAAATAACTCTCGGCTGCGGCGGCTGCACCGATACAAACAGCTTCGCTGGCGGCGAAAACGTGCTTGGCATGGGCGTCGGCTTCAGAATATACTGCTACCGAAGCAATTCCGAGGCGATCGAGTGTGCGGATAATTCGGCAGGCAATTTCACCGCGATTTGCAATCAAAACTTTGTTAAACATTTAGGGAATTGGGAATTGGGAATTGCTAATGGCAGGGGTTCAGAAACCGGGTTTTTTCCTAAATCTTGGTGAGGATACAAAAATCATCGCAGAAACCCGGTTTTTTGGACTTGGGGCAGGGGTTCAGAAACCGGGTTTCTTCCTAAATCTTGGTGAGGATACAAAAATCATCGCAGAAACCCGGTTTTTTGGACTTGGGGCAGGGGTTCAGAAACCGGGTTTCTTCCTAAATCTGGGTGAGGATACAAAAATCATCGCAGAAACCCGGTTTCTTGGACTTGGGGCGGGGGTTCAGAAATTAGATATTTTCAGATTACACAGAATCCCAAACAATCAACTGAATCGGCGTAGGATTGTAAGCATTGCAAGGATTGTTCATTTGCGGGCAGTTAGAAATAGCAACAAGCGCGTTCATTTCGGCTCGCAAATCAACTGTACTTCCCGGATCGGAGATGCCGTCAACAATTTCAAGCGTGCCATCTTCGCTAACCGGAACATTCATAAAAAAGTTGATATTGCTGACTAAATCTCGCTTACCCAAACCGTAGGGAAGAATTGCGGCAAGGAAATTTTCAACACAGGCGTGCTGGTATTTTTTATCTAGTCCAAACCGCACCGAATTGCTCTCGCAGCTACAGGCGCCGCCGGAGGTATCGTGGCGCCCGCAGGAGTCAGCAATTATGGTCATCATGGCTCGCCCTTCGTTGGAAATGAGTTGGCTGTTTGTAGTGACAAAGATGTTGCCTTGATTGACGATCGTATCGGGGGCGCTGTAGCGTTCGGAAGGGTCATCGGCATTGTAAACTAAAAAATCTACTGCTTGATTTCCGCCTAAATCTACAATACGAAGAATCTGTCCTTTTTTGATGACACGAGACCAGGGATGTCTGGCGGGTAAAACTTCGTTATAAATTGCAGTTTTTGGATCGAGAAGTTGTTGGGTAGTTGCAGTCATGGTTCACTTTTTGTGATGGAATAGCAGAATTTTTTACCGCCGATTGGTGCGGACAAGATTGAGTGCTGGAATCGGGTTTATTGCACGAACAAAGCATCGGTGTTGATGAAGCCGCGCACTGCTTCCGGGTTGGCGGTGCGGCACAAGTCGTCTGGTGCGGGTGCGGGGGATTTCACAATCTGAATTTGGATGGGTTTTGGATCGTAAATTGAACCCGGATGCAGGATGTGGGGACAGTTAGAGATAATTGTCAATACGTTCATTTCGGCTCGCAAATCGATAAAACTACCGGGTTTCTCGCAGCCTTCGCGATACTCCATCGTGCCGTCTGGTTTGACGGCAATGCGAGTAAATAAGTTGAGGTTGGGCATGATATCTTTTTTGCCCAATCCCCACCGACTTAGGGCTTTGAGGAAGTTGTCGCGGGAGTTTTTCCAGTCTCCTTCGCCGTATTTTTTGGCATTGCTAATGGCGTTGCTGCATCCTCCTAGCAAATCGTGACAGCCGGAGGTATCTTGGGTGATGGAAAATAGGACGCGCCCCATGTCTGTGTAGATGACCATGCCTTGTTTGAGAAAGGCGTTGAATTGAATTTTGGCGGTGTCTGCTGCGTTGAAACGTTCGATCGCATTGTCGGCGTTGTAGCACAGCATGGAAACGCCGCGAGAGCCTTCTAAATCGGTGATTCGCAGGGTGTTTCCCCGCTTGATGACTCCCGACCAGTACGCGCCGCCCGGTACGGTTTCTTCGATTAATACGAGGCTTGAATCAATTTGTGAGTTTTTGTCGATCGATGATAGTTGCACCATAAGTTCCTCTTGATGTATTTGGGTAGGTCAGCGAAACAAAATAATAGTATTTTGTAGTGGCAAAACTCACTTTCTCCCAAAGTAATATTTATCTCCACTGATATCTTGCACTATTTTTAAGAACAGGCAAGATGCCTGTTCCACAAGAAAATTTAGTCTTTGTGGAACAGGCATCTTGCCTGTTCCTAAAAGTGCAACTGCAAACCTATTTCTATTTAAGCAGCCATTGCAACTGCTTCCTGTCCGTGTTTCCGCATCAAATCCATGAGTTCGTCGCGGTAATCGTGGAATTTGGCGTGGCGTTTAACGCTGGGAGTGCGATCGGGCAAATTAATCGACATTTCCTTTCTCACTGTACCGGGACGAGCACCCAAAGCATAAATCCGATTGGAAAGAAACACCGCTTCTTCGACATCGTGGGTAATCATAAAGATTGTAATCTGAGTGCGGCGCCACAAATCGAGCATGAATTCGTGCATCGATTCTTTAGTGTGGATATCCAATGCGCCGAAAGGTTCATCCATTAATAACACTTTAGGTTCAGAAGCGAGGGCGCGGGCGATCGCCACCCGCTGTTTCATCCCCCCCGACAATTCCTTCGGCAGCGACGAAGCAAACTGCGTCAATCCTACCACATTCAAATAATAGCTAGCTTGTTCGCGCCGCTTTTTCTTGGAAACGCCTTGAAGTTTAAGGCCAAACTCAGCATTTTCCTGCACGTTCATCCAAGGATAAAGAGTGTAATGCTGAAATACCATACCTCGATCGGGCCCAGGCGAAACAACTTCTTTCCCATCAATTTTCACTTCCCCTGTTGTCGGCTTGTCCAATCCCGCAATCTGCCTCAACAGAGTAGATTTGCCAGAACCGGATGCGCCTACCGCGCAGATAAATTCGCCTTGCTTGATGGTCATATTGATGTCCTTGAGGACAACTAATTTACCCTTTTTTGTTTCAAAGTTTTTGTGCAGGTTGTTGATTTGTAGAAACATGAGTTTATCCTCTGTATTGTAAGTAAAAAAATGACACCATTCTGCTTTTTAACCTCTGCAGGACTTACGCACTCCGACAAAGAAACCGGGTTTTTTACCTAATATGCGGGCTGCAAGCTGTGTATTTTCGTAAAAAAAACCCGGTTTCTGAGCCCCATGCGTAAGTCCCGATCTGCTTACTGTTTCTGACTTGACCATTTACAAGAAACCCGCAGCAGATATTGAAAAAGCAAGTCAAAAGTCAGTCCGATCGCCCCAATGACAATCAGCCCCACAAAAATTTCATCGGTTCGGAGAAATCGACCTGCGACGCTGATCCGGCGGCCCAAGCCTTCGGTTGCCGCAATCAATTCCGAGACGATTACCAATTGCCAAGCCGCAGCCAAGTTGATGCGGCTAGCATCAAGAATTCCCGGCAAAACGTGGGGAAAAATAACTTGAGTGAGGATTTCCCAGCGATTCCCGCCCAACATATAAGTAGATTCTATCAAGTCTTTGGGAACAAACTTGACTGTATCCATCACCATCAGCGAATTGAAGAAAAATACGCCGATAAATATCAGCATTATTTTGGGTTCTTCGCCGATTCCCAAGTAGAGAATTAGCAGGGGAATGAACGCTGGTGCGGGCATATATCGCATCAAGCCGAACATGGGTTCTAGCAAGGCGCGAATACTGGCAAAACTGCCCATCAGCACACCAATTGGTATGGAAAAAACCAAGGCGAACAGAAAGCCCACTCCCACCCGCCACAAACTCGCTACCGTGTCTTTCAAAAGTTCGCGAGTGTTCCACAGCCTACCAAATGCCTCTAAAACTTTGCCGGGGGAAGGCAAAAATTTGGGGTCTACATCGGCGAAGGTTGTTACTAGCCACCACAGCAGCAGCGGCAGTGCGATCGATGTCACCGTTAACCCAATATTGAGGGGTTGTGGTATCTCTTCCGCAATCCGCCAGAAAACGGTGGGATTTAGGCTTTTTTGCTTGAGGTGGGATTGGATCGATCGAGGATCGGGATTTGGTGGCATGATTTAATTGCGGAATGATTGAGCGAGTAATTTTAGTAGCTTTTTGGTATAAATAATAAGGTGGAAACTTTGTTGTGTCTGCAAAATCGTAAATTTTGCCTCCTAGCTTTTACCTTCGGCATAAGCTTTGATAAAGCGATCGTCAAATAATGTACTGATATCTGGTTGGGTTTTTGCTAAATTTACATCTACAAGAAATTTAGTCATTTCGGCCGCCGCAAACTGCAATGATGTCATGTCATTTCCCGGTTGAAAGGCTTTCAAGTTTTCCTCTATCGTAAATATCTGAGTGCCGTTTTCATATTCTTTATATTCCTCAACGCTAACTCCGGCGCGGTTGGCGAGAATCTCGTAAGATTTCTCTTTATTGGCTTTCATGTATTCCAATGTTGCAAACCATGAATTGACCAGGGCTTGCACTCGATCGGGGTGTTCGCCGATAAACTTTCGGGTGAATACCAAGTGGTCAGAAATCGCCCCCGGAAAATCTTTGGAACTAAACAGTTCCTTGCTGTTCGATCGTTTTAATGCCTGGGTGGTAAACGGCGCAAATACTGCCACCGCATCGACTTGTCCTCCGACGAAAGCCGCCGCAGCTTTGCCGGTTTCCAGCGGTACAAATTGAATATCTTGCACTGATAAACCTGCTTTTCTCAGCCCTAACAGCAATAGAAAGTGATCGACAGTACCCTCCTCTGCGGCAACTTTTTTGCCTTTTAAATCGGCAACGGAATTGATGCCTTCGGCGACAATCACTTTGTCATTTCCTGTCGAGTTGTCGTTGACTAAAACAATTACTTGGTCGGCGCCGCCTGATATAGAGTTTACTGTATCGCCGAGGGTTTGGCTGTTAGCATCTATCTGTCCTGCTGTGAGGGTGCTGATCGATTCTAAGTAGCCGTCAAACCATTTTAAGTCTACAGCAACATTGTTAGCTTCAAATATCTTTTGTTCTTTGGCAATTTGCCAAGGAAACCAGCCGGGCCACGCACTGAATCCCAGGCGAACTGCGTTAGCACTTACTGAAGAAGCTGCTTCGCTTTCTGTGGTTGTTTTGATATAAATTGCCGGGTTGACGCAGCCGACAGCGAAAAACAAGGTGATGAAAAATAGGGCGCAGTAGGACAAGGGCGATCGCGTTATTTTTGGGGAGCAATATCGGATATTCATAGCATATTCTGGTTGCTGGTTAGAGGTGAATATGTCGATCGAGCTTTTGCACCTTCTTTGGCTTCCTTAGCTGCCGCAAACCCCCCTGATATACAAGGATAAAGCCCGAGAGCTAACGAACCGAGTCTTGCTGACCGATCGCGTTTCTCCCGGGCTTTTATCCCGCCGTGTAACTGGCTAGTGTTTCCCTAAAATTAAAATATTGGGGCAACCAGTCTGCTTCTCTCGGACCAGCACTTGAACTTTCTAAACAGAGTTAGAAACTGATTCAAATCGGAACCCTAGAAGCTGTTAAATTTTTTCGGTTTTTGTCTGTATACAGCACTTTTCAGGTAAGGTACCTAGCCCTTGTAGGGACACTCCAAAAGCCAATTGATTTCAACTTTCCACGTTAAACCCCTAGTCCGACAGGGGTTTCAACCCCTGTCTCAAAGCTAAAGTCCTCTGAAGAGGACTAATAAAAATTTTAAACTCATTAGTCCTCTTCAGAGGACTTTAACTATTAGACAGGGAATTCATTCCCTGGCGGACTCAGGGATTTATCCTAGACTGTTGATTGCTGCAATTCACTTACTTTTTTTAAAGATAAGCATACTGTAGCGTGCAATCTTACGAGATTGCTACGTTTCAAACCCTAACAGCAAACTTGATGCGAAAATGTGTAAAATGTTACAAAAAACCGTTTTTCTCGAAGTAAAATTAAAATTTTTGGAAGATTAAACCGGGCAATGAGATGGGGCGATTGTCGATCGCGAAGTTTATCTGCACAAAAAGACGAAACCAGCAAGGTCATGGTTGAAGATTTCTTGAGAAATACTTCGAGTCCTAGACTGGATGCGAGTACGATCGACAATGCGGTAAACTAACATTCTATTTGTTGTAATAACGATCGCCTAACACAGCCTGTGAAGTCAAATCCGTTAGCATTGGAATTATTCATCTCTCTGGGATCTCCCTCTGCGTTCTCTGCGTTCTCTGCGGTTAAATCATCCTCATATAACCAGAAATGATATGAAGTCAAATCTTCAATCTAAAATCTAAAATCTAAAATCTAAAATCGACTGACCGTGCACTATGGAAAAATTTAACTACAGCAACAGTCTCGACATTCATTCGCTGCTCGATCGCTACCGCACGGGATCGATCGCGCCTGCAGATGCGATCGCGAGCGTGTACGATCGGATCGAACGCTATGCAGATCCGGCAGTATGGATTTATTTAGCACCGCAGGCGGAAACCCTCGAACGCGCCAAAGCTTTGGAAAACCTAGATCCGCAACAATTGCCGCTCTACGGAATACCTTTTGCGATCAAAGATAATCTCGATTGGGCCGGCGTTCCCACTACAGCGGGATGTCCTGCGTTTGCTAGCACTCCAGCGCGATCGTCCGCAGTCGTAGAGCGTTTGTGCGCGGCAGGTGCGATCGCGATCGGCAAAACAAACATGGATCAATTTGCCACAGGATTAGTCGGAACCCGCACGCCCTATGGAGTTTGTCGCAATCCCTTCGATCGGCGCTACATTCCGGGCGGATCGAGTTCCGGTTCCGCAGCAGCAGTCTCCGCCGGATTGGTGAGTTTTGCTCTGGGTACCGATACCGCAGGATCGGGGCGGGTTCCCGCTGCTTTTACCAACATTGTCGGGCTGAAGCCAAGTTGCGGATCGATCGGCACTCGCGGCTTGCTACCGGCAGTGCGATCGCTCGATTGCGTTTCTGTGTTCGCTCTCACCTGTGCGGATGCGGCCTCGGTGCTGCAAGTAGCCAGCGGTTTTGACGCTGAGGATGCGTTTTCTCGCCACCCTGAAACGAAAGTTTTGCCGGATTTATCCCGCTTACGGGTGGGAGTTCCCGGAGACGGCGAACTCGAATTTTTCGGGAATGCAGAAGCCGAACAGCGCTACCGGGAGGATCTCGCGCGCTTGCAATCATTGGGCTGCACGATCGCACCTATAGACTTCAAACCCTTTGCGGATGCTGCCGAACTGCTCTACGGCGGGCCTTGGGTAGCAGAAAGGTTGGCCGCGATCGGCGATTTCCTCGACGCGCACCCAGATGCGATCGATCCGATCGTCTACCAAATTATCAGCGGCGGCAAACGCTACGATGCCGTCGCAGCCTACCGCGCGTCGTACCGGTTGGCCGAGCTCCGCAAGCAGGCAGAAATTCAGTGGCAGTCAATGGATGTGTTGGCGGTTCCCACAACAGGTACGATTTATACTGTGGCAGAAGTTGCAGCCGAGCCGATCGCGCTCAACACCAATCTCGGCCGCTACACGAACTTTGCGAACTTGCTCGATTTGTGCGCGATCGCAGTTCCCAGCGGGTTTCAAAGCAGCGGATTGCCCGCAGGATTGACACTGATGGCTCCTGCGTGGCACGATTTATCGCTCTGCCGCCTGGGATCTGCTTTCCACGCTAGCTTGGGGGGAACTTTGGGCGCAACCGGTCTGCCGCTGCCAACCGTCCCGGAACCCGCCAGCGCAGCAAAATCTTCTTCAGAAGAACGAGTCAAAATAGCCGTGGTTGGCGCTCATTTGAGCGGTGAGCCGCTGAATTATCAACTAATCGAGCTCGGAGGCATTTTGGTTCGCGCCTGCCGTACCAGCCCGATTTACAAGCTGTACGCTTTGACGGGTACTGCTCTGGGCAAGCCGGGATTGGTGCGTCAGATAGAGGGCGGTAGCGCGATCGAGGTGGAAGTTTGGGAGTTGTCGATCGCGGCTTTCGGCGGATTTGTCGCTAAAATCCCCCCGCCCTTGGGAATTGGTACGCTGGTGTTGGAGGACGGCTCGACGGTGCAGGGCTTTTTGTGCGAACCTTATGCTGTGGCGGATGCGATCGATATTTCTCATCTCGGCGGTTGGCGAGCTTATAACTTCCGGTTTTAAGTTAAGTTAGAATTGCAAATTTCTACCCATCTTCAGAATCATGCCATCAGCAGTGCCACTTGTACCAATTCCCGTCACAACCCCAACCCCCACCGGCGGCGGTACCCGTCCCGGAGGGGCCGCTGGTGGCACTCGCGGCACCAGCGGCCCCGACTCCCTCAGAGGTAGTGCGGGCGCTAACTTGATATTTGGTTTGGGTGGCCCTGACAGCATTTTCGGCTTAGGCGGAGACGATTCCCTCTACGGCGGCGACGGCGATGACTCACTGCTGGGGGACGTTGGCGATGATTTGCTGTTCGGCGGTGCGGGCCGCGACAGCGTTTTGGGCGGCGCCGGCGACGATACTTTCTACGGCGGCAAAGGTTCTGACTCAATGCTGGGCGACGTTGGCAATGATTTGCTGTTTGGCAACCAAGACACCGATACTTTGTTGGGAGGCGCGGGCGATGACTCGCTTTTTGGGGGTGCCGGCGATGACTCGCTGTTTGGTGGCATCGGCAATGACTGTTTATCGGGCGATCGTGGCCGAGATACTTTAACTGGCGGCACCGGAAACGATACTTTTGCGATCGGGCGTTTGGCAGACGGGGATGTGATTACAGATTTTACTGATGGTACGGATCGAATTCGCTTGACTGCCGGCCTTACTTTTGGCGAAATCACCATTTCCGCTGGGGCAGGAACTTCGCCCAGTACAATTATTCAGCTTACAAGCACCAAGGAAACTCTGGCTACTTTATTCGGAGTTGCCCGCACTTCTATCAGTCAGGCCGACTTTATTCTTTAATTGGGAATGGGGAATTGAGAATTGATAATTGGGCTGGCGGGTACTTTGTAGTTTTAAGTTTTCAATGTTTAACTTGTTAACTAAAAACCGCTTTTGCGTTGCAAGTAACGTTAGCTTTCGCGATGCGAAAAAAAGCAAACTCAAAACTTTTCATCTTCCATCTTCCCTCTTCCTGACATCCGTTATATCCGTTACATCCGTTACAAAATCCGTTGCCGAACTTCCTAATGACTACTGACGGTTTTCTCAATCTCAACAAACCTGCGGGCATGACATCTCACGACTGCGTGGGGCGAGTGCGCCGGCTATTGAAACTCAAGCGAGTCGGACACGGAGGAACCCTCGATCCTGCTGTGACTGGCGTTTTGCCGATCGCCCTGGGCAAAGCAACCAGACTGCTGCAATATCTCCAACACAATAAAGCTTACCGAGGCACGATTCGGTTTGGCTTAACTACTGCTACTGACGATTTAGAAGGAGAAATTATCCATTCTCGACCGGTGCCAGAGTTGAGTTTGGAACAAGTCCAAGCTGCACTCCCAAATTTCCTAGGAAAAATCGATCAATTTCCGCCGAGTTTTAGTGCGGTTCAGGTGGGAGGAAAACGCCTTTATGAGTTAGCTAGAAAAGGCGAAACTGTGGAAGTTGCTGCTAGGAAGGTCGAGGTTTTTCGGCTGGAAATCTTGGATTGGCGGCCGGGGGATTTTCCTGAATTGGATTTGTCGATCGCCTGCGGGGCGGGTACTTACATTCGGGCGATCGCACGGGATTTGGGTGCACTGTTGAATACAGGCGGTACTTTGGCTTGTTTGACTCGCACCGAAAGTAGCGGTTTCTCGATCGACCAAAGTCTGAGTTTTGAAGAATTAGAACTGCAATTGCAGGAGAATAAATTTTGCCCGATTTTGCCATCGGCGGTTTTGGGACATTTAGGTGCGATCGTCCTTTCCCCTGAATATACCAAACGCTGGTTTCAAGGACAGCGCCTCCCGATTCCCGAAACGTCGATCGATCCCTATGAGGAAAGTAGCAACCATCCCCCCCACAACCCAATACCCGAACATCCCTATCCCTTGCAGGTGTACGATCGAGACGGTAATTTTTTAGGTATCGGTCAAGTAGCCAACTCAGAGACAAGTACCATATTATCTCCTCAAATTGTGCTTTAAGTATCTAAAATAATAATGAAAAAAGGTATAATTGGTACAGAAAAAGTTGGCGGAACTCTAACCGCTGGGAATGCTCTCGATGCACCTAGCTTACAGCGATACCGGACGAGATTGGCCTATTAATCTAATCAATCGCTGAGGTAAAAATTGTGAAAATATTGCTGGTCGGATTAATCCGAGGCTACAAAATGGGAATTTCTCCTTACCTGCCTAACGCCTGTAGATTTCAGCCCACTTGTTCGCAATACGCGATCGAAGCAATAGAAAGATTTGGGCCGGCCCGTGGCAGCTCAATGGCAGTTAAGCGGATTTTGCGCTGTCATCCTTTTCATCCAGGGGGTTACGATCCAGTACCTCCTGCAGATAGCGAAGGCAATTAGTTATTAGTTAGAATCCCGATTTTAGTGATTAGTTAATAGGGCAAATAGCCGTTACATCCTCATGGCTAAAACTCCTGGGGGGAATCAGTCCCTAAGAGGGTTAAATTCTCACAATTAGTGGTGTTTTTTAACCCAAATTCAGTAAAATTACTGTTATCTTTCAAAACTCAGCAGCTATATAATGGTACAAACAGAGTACAGGGGATGCGAGTTGATATGTCTGCTACCGCAATCGGATACAAAATGTTGTCCCATACTCTGGCTGTACTCAGCCAGAAACAAGCAACGGGGAAACTGGTGTTAGAGCAAGGGGAACAACAGTGGCAACTTTACTTTTTTCAGGGTAGTTTGGTGTATGCCACGGGAGGATCGCACAGAGCGAGACGCTGGTACAGGGCGATCGGGCAACACTGTCGAAACTTTCAAGTGGATCTCAGAGACCTCAATGCTGGAGAACTGTGGGAATATCAACTGCTTCAGCGAGGGATAGCAGCCAGCGAAATGAGTCTGGAACAAGCTAGGGCGATCGTCCACACCAGCCTTTCGGAAGTGTTATTTGCTCTGATCGGTCAATCGGGTTTGCGCCGGGAGTGGCGTCCCTCCCAGAAATATTTTTCTACCATTACCTCTTCTTTGCTGCTGTCTTTAACAGAAGTAGAAAAAATTCTGTGTTGTACAGAAGAAATTTGGCAAAAGTGGAAAGCAATGGGTTTGTGGCTTGTAGATCCAGAACAAGCACCGCTTTTAAAACCGTCGGCCCAGTTGCAGCAAAATCGATTTAGTTCTAATTCTTTGATCGCTTTGGGTAACGTATTCAACGGCGAGAATACTCTTTGGGATATTGCATTTAAGAAAAAGCAGTGCGTGACAGTGGCAACTCGCGCTTTAGTTAATTACATCAAGCAGGGTTTAGTAAATTTCCGAACAGTACCAGACTTGCCGTCGCCTATAGAACAGTGGCGCCTGGCGGCGGCGATCGCAGGGCCGGGTCGCCCTTTGATTGCCTGTATCGATGACAGTCCGACAGTATGCGAATTTTTAGAGCAAATTTTATTGCCGGAAGGGTATCGAGTCCTAAAAATTCAAGATCCCATGCAGGGAGTGGGCCTCCTCGCCAAACAAAAGCCTGCTTTAATTTTTATGGACGTGGTGATGCCGAAGACAAGTGGCTTTGCTTTGTGCAATTTTTTGCGAAAGACACCCGCTTTTCGGGAAACTCCGATCGTGTTTTTGACCAGTCAAGACAGTATAATTGACCGCACGCGAGCGAAATTGACAGGTGCTTCCGATTTTTTGAGGAAGCCAGCCAATCCCGAACAGGTTTTGCAAATAGTTGACAAGTATTTGAAGGTAAAAGGCGATCGCTACCATTCAGCTATTCGCCCCCATGATTTACTGAACTCGCACCAACTTACCTTGGCAAATTCTTGAACCAAAATTAATGAACACAATAACCCCTTGCTGGGTGCGTCAGGAACTGACGCACCCTACACTCATTGTAAAATAAAGACGCAATCGAATTTAAGATAATTAATTATGAGTAATGTTACGATCGATCGCACCCCGCAGGTAAGCGTAGTAATTCCGGCTTACAACTGTGCTGCTTACGTCGGCCAAGCCGTAGATAGCGTTCTGCACCAAACCTATACTAACTGGGAAATTATTGTCATAGACGACGGTTCCAAAGATGACACTAGATTAGTTTTAGAGAAATATGGCGATCGAATTCGCTACATTTACCAACAAAATCGAGGAGTTTCGATTGCCAGAAATCACGGCATCGAGCTAGCGCGAGGAGAATTTATCGCCTTTCTCGATGCGGACGACTACTTTTTTTCCGACAAATTAGCAGCACAAATGGCTGTATTTGCAGCGCGACCAAATCTAGGAATAGTTCACAGCGGCTGGCGTCTAGTTAATAGTATAGGCGAACCGCTAAAAGATGTCAAACCCTGGCAAAATGTCCCTAAATTAGACTTAGAAATGTGGCTGCGGTGGAAACCAGTATTACCCAGCGCGATGGTATTTCGCCGTCAGTGGTTAGAGCGCGCCGGCGGATTTGATCCTCGATTTCCCCCAGCGGAAGATACAGATTTAGTGCTGCGTTTAGCCTTAATGGGATGCGAAGCAGAGTGGTTGCAGCAAGTAACTGTTTGCTACCGCCAGCACGAACAAAGCGCCATGTACAAAGGTTTACCGCAGGCTAAATCCCTCGCCGCAGTCATGGACAATTTTTTTGCCCGCCCCGAATTGCCGGATAAAATACGATTGTTGGAAAAGCAAATCAAGTACAGTACCTTAGTTTGGATTGCTTGGTATTTGTACCGCACCGGTCATTCTGTTGAGATGGTAGAGTTTTTGCAGCGTTCTTGGAATTATACGCCTTATTTGCCTGTGGAAACGGTAATTAATTGGGCGGAAGCTTTCGCCGAGTTTTCGCAGGATGCGGGAAATGAATTCGATGCAGATTTGTTAGCTCAATCTCCAGAGTGGGAGCAGTTAATGCAGTGGATTATTCTCGGTACGCCAGCTTGATTGAAAGCTTTTCCATTGCACTGATATCGTTTACGGTTGCATAGGAATTATTTAACCGCAGAGAGCGCAGAGGACACAGAGGAAGAGAAGAGAGGTTTTTCGCATTTCTGGCTATGTAAAATCTGCATAAACTTTATTAGGCTTCAGTTTGAGTTTCTGCTTCAGTAAAAATTGGCGGCCACAGTTCAGCAATTGGCAATTCCCAACCAGGGAAAAGTTCGGGGACTGTCAAAATATCTTCATTTCCCAACACAATCGGTTCACCTTCCTGACGATAAACTGTTACAGTTTCTTCATCTGGATCGATCAAAATTCCTACTTGCGCTCCGAGTTCTAGGAAATTCTGAATCTTTTTTTCTAGCGGTTTAATGCGATCGCTCTGTGATTTAATTTCTACTACTAAATCTGGGACTAATTCTCCGAAATAACGGGGACTTTGCCTGAGACGTGCGGCTCGGACAAAAGAAACATCAGGTGCTGTAAGGTTAGCATCAGGTAAGATAAAGCCGCCTGCGGAGTCAAAAACTCGACCCAAACGGCGGGGATTCACCCAAACGAAGAGAAAGGCACTCAACCGAATGCCAATTTCACTAGATACAATGTCTGACGGGCCCACAATGATAATCCTCCCGCTTTCTAGTTCAACTTGGTAGTCTTGACCGGCTTCTTTGAAGGTTTTTTGGACTTTTTCTAAGTCTTTGAGTGTCATCATACGATTTTAGATTTTAGATTTTAGATTTTAAGTTTTAAATTTTAGATTTTAAATTTTATAATTATCTGCAACTGACGCACTATAAATCATATTGGTTATTGCTTATTGTGTCAGGTGCGTCAATCTATTTTAGATTTTAGAATTGAAGAATTATCTGCAACTGACCAAGAATTTCTTGATGGTACCCGCCACGTGATTTATCCGTGGAATCAATCCAAAATCGCAAATCGCAAATCCTCAAGCCCCCGCATTTATCCGTGGGGTCGCCTCTAAAATCTAAAATCTAAAATCTAAAATCGATTGACGCACCCTACAGGTTGGTTATTCCTTAGCAGAAAAGGAGTTGCCACAGCTACAGCTTTGAGCGGCATTGGGATTGTGAAATCGGAAACCTCCGCCCATCAAGTCTTCTGAATAATCCAAGGTGAGCTCATTGAGATATTTTAAGTGCTGGGGGTCGATCGCAACTTCAATCCCCTCCGACTCGCATACAGCGTCTTCTGGGGCTGGCGCATCGTCAAATGCCATTGTATAAGACAAACCGGAGCAGCCGCTCGATTCCACGCCCAGACGAAATAAAGCATTGGGGTTCGGATGCTTCGACTTGAGGCGCGTTACTTCTGTTGCTGCTGTTTTGCTCAGATGAATCATTATGAGTAATTGGTAATTTGTAATTGGTAATTTGGGAAGTAATGTTGAGTTTTGAAAATGTAGAGTGCGCCTAGCCTTGCACCTTACCCAGAGAATGTAAAGTGCGCCGCAGCGCACCTTACCCCTATATTTTTAGCAACTTGAGTTACTTAGCCTTTTCTGTACGGGCATAATCGTCTTGAAAGCGTACAATATCATCTTCTCCGAGATATTCGCCATTCTGCACCTCAATTAAAACCAGAGGGATAACTCCCGGATTTTCCAGGCGGTGAGAAATGCACTGAGGAACGTAGGTAGACTGATTTGTAAACAGAACTTGTTCAGTTTCGCCACAAGTAACTTTTGCAGTACCTGAAACCACAATCCAGTGTTCGCTGCGGTGGTGGTGCATTTGCAGGCTGAGGCGGTGTCCAGACTTAACTTCGATCCGCTTAATTTTATATCCTGGGCCTTCTTCTAGAGTCGTAAATGAGCCCCAAGGCCGCAATTCTGTAGCGGCTATTCCGTTGGGTGCTGCAGGTGCGTGCAGGGTAGATACTTGAGAAATTTCTTGAATCTGAACCATGATTTTCACTCCTTGAGGATTGCTTGCGGAATCCTTTGGTAAACGACGTTGTGTTTTGAGATTAACTAATCTATAGTTAAAATCGAAGCCCACCTGCGGGCACTGGTTAGCCGACTGTAGAGTTTTGCAAGAGTTGCGCTCAGCCCGATCGACCTGCCTTAACAACCATAGCAAAACCAACATAGCTGTTGTCACCTGTTATTAGCTCGATCGCCCCAATCTACATCAAATCTTCATAGAAAGGGCGCTGGTTCTTGAATATTGATTAAAGGTGAATCCTAATCCAGCTCTTGAGACTGCTGCTGCAAAAATTCTAGCATCTGGTTAGAGACCCTCTGGGATGAAACCTGGTTGAATAGTTAGACTTGAATAAGTTTGGCTAAGTTCTGTGAAGCAGTGATAAGTAAACCGAACATCGTAGAGTTTTTTCAATTCTGCAACCAGCGTGGGAGAAAGCGGACGAAAGCTATCCAACCAGGCTTTGAGTCGATCGACTTTTTGCAATTTTTCAGAAAGGTTCATCGCGGATGAGAAGGCAAAATGCTGGTGGAGAATGTCACCCAGACGCTGAGGATACAGTCGCATTAACAATGCTATAAACTCATTTCTCAAGAACAGGCTTTCCGGCCTGTTCCACAGAGAGTAAATTTTGTGGAACAGGCATCTTGCCCGCCCTTGAAAAGCTTATTAACAATGGTGCAAGATGTGAGTTGGTATCGGAATTACTCATCTCTCTTCCTCTGCGCTCTCTGCGGCCTCTGCGGTTTAATAATTCACATAATTGAAGAGTCTTTAAGCATAAATATTTAGACCTCCGGGTTCCATAGTTAAGTGATCGGCTTTAACTATTTTTTTACTCGAATATAAAAAGCTGGGATTTTTTGGTAACTCTACCTAATTGAGTAGATCCACATATAATACATGATACTAGAGCGATCGGCATCCCACCCTCTACTCTAGATCGACATCTTTTCACCACTTTGAGAGACACATCAAAATGAACAGCAACGGACTGCCACAAAAACAAGGCTTGTACGATCCGCAGTTCGAGCACGACGCTTGCGGAGTCGGATTCATCGTACACATGAAGGGTAACAAATCCCACGAAATAGTCGAGCAGGCACTAACAATCCTGCTGAACCTCGACCACCGAGGCGCGTGCGGCTGCGAACCCAACACCGGAGACGGGGCGGGGATTTTGATGCAGGTGCCCCACAAGTTTCTCAAGAAAGTAACGGCGGCCCTAAACATCGAACTTCCCGAAGCCGGCGAGTACGGCGTTGGCGCGATTTACTCGTCGCCAAATCGAACTGAACGGGAAAACGGCAAACGCATTTTTGAGGAAATCGCCGCAGAAGAAGGCCAGGAAGTGCTGGGCTGGCGCGATGTGCCCACCGACAACTCGTCCCTCGGCGACACCGCCAAATCTAGCGAACCCTTCATGCAGCAAGTGTTCCTCCGGCGCGCCGCAGGTATTGACGAGGCGGCTTTCGAGCGGAAACTGTACGTCATCCGCAAACGGGCTCACAACGCCATCCGCAGAACTAACACAGACCCCTACTGGTACAATTCCACTCTCTCGTGCCGGACGATCGTCTACAAGGGTATGTTAATGCCGGTGCAAGTCGGCGATTACTATCCCGAACTGCACGACCCAGACATGGAAAGCGCTCTAGCCCTAGTTCACTCGCGCTTCAGCACCAATACTTTTCCGAGTTGGGAACGATCGCACCCTTACCGCTACATCGCCCACAACGGCGAAATTAACACAATGCGCGGCAACATTAACTGGATGCA
The DNA here is from genome assembly GCF_036705565.1 of Microcoleus sp. AT8-B5. Taxonomy (NCBI): domain Bacteria; kingdom Bacillati; phylum Cyanobacteriota; class Cyanophyceae; order Oscillatoriales; family Microcoleaceae; genus Microcoleus; species Microcoleus sp. AT8-B5. The sequence continues at coordinate 7,036 of NZ_JAUBUY010000034.1, read as the reverse complement.
CGCGCGGCAATCGCTGTTCGAGTCGGAACTATTCGGCGATGACTTAAAGAAAATCCCCAATTTAATCAATATCGAAGGCAGCGACTCGACGATTTTTGACAATGCTTTGGAATTGCTGACTTTGGCCGGGCGTTCTTTGCCGCACGCTGTCATGATGATGATTCCCGAACCTTGGACAGCCCACGAGTCCATGAGTGACGAGAAAAAAGCTTTCTACGAATACCATTCTTGCTTGATGGAACCTTGGGACGGCCCAGCTTCGATCGCATTTACCGATGGTACATCGATCGGGGCCGTGCTCGATCGCAACGGTTTGCGCCCTTCCCGCTACTGCGTTACCAAAGACGACTTGGTAATTATGGCATCGGAAGCCGGAGTTTTGCCGATCGCCCCTGAACGAATTGTATCAAAAGGTCGCTTGCAACCGGGGCGGATGTTCCTGGTAAATACCGAGGAAGGCCGCATCGTCTCTGACGAGGAAATTAAAACCAAAATCGCCACAGAACACCCGTACCGCCAGTGGATCGACCAGCACATGGTCGAAATCGCCAAACTGAAAGATGCGCCGGCATTGGCAGAATCTCATCCCGAAACATTATTGCAGCGCCAAATGGCCTTTGGCTACACCTTTGAAGAACTGCGGTTGCTGTTAGCACCGATGGCAAAAGATGGCGTGGAAGCTGTCGGCGCGATGGGTGCGGATACGCCGCTGGCGGTGCTTTCCAATCGGCCAAAATTGCTTTACGAATACTTCCAGCAGTTGTTTGCTCAAGTTACCAATCCGCCGATCGATTCTATCCGCGAAGAAATTGTAACTTCTGCCGAAACTACGATCGGCGCTGAACGCAACTTGCTCAAACCAGAACCGGAAAGCTGTCATTTAATTGAACTGAAAACGCCAATTCTCAGCAATGAAGAATTAGCTAAGCTCCAACACGTAAATGAGGGCAATTTCAAGTCCGTCACCGTGCCGATTTTGTTTGACCCCAAAAGCGGCGTAAAAGGTCTAGAACAAGCCTTAGAAGAGGTTTTTGCAGCAGCAGACAGCGCGATCGCCTCCGGGGTGAATATCCTCATTCTGAGCGATCGGGGTATCAGTCCAGACAAAGCCCCAATTCCGGCGCTGCTGGCAGTTGCGGGCCTGCACCACCACTTGATCCGCAAAGGAACGCGCACGCGGGCGGGACTCGTGCTCGAATCCGGCGAACCGCGCGAAGTGCACCACTTTGCGACACTTATTGGATATGGTTGCGGCGCGATTAATCCGTATTTGGCCTTTGAGACGATCGCCGATTCGATCCGCGAAGGATTGCTGCTAAATGTCGAGTACAAAACAGCTTGCAAAAACTACATCAAAGCGGCAACAAAAGGTGTGACGAAAGTTGCCTCGAAAATTGGGATTTCTACAATTCAAAGTTATCGCGGCGCGCAGATTTTTGAGGCGATCGGCTTAAACAAATCCGTAGTCGATAAATACTTTGCTTGGACAGCCTCCCGGATTGAAGGCGTAGACCTCGAAGTCATCGCCCAAGAAGCTATTTTGCGCCATACCCACGCATTCCCAGACCGCCCAGCCAGCGGACATACTCTCGATGTCGGCGGCGAATATCAGTGGCGGAAAGAAGGCGAGGCGCACTTGTTTAGTCCGCAGACAATTCACGCGCTGCAAAAGTCGGTGCGCGAGGGCAGTTATACGCTTTTCAAACAGTATTCTGGGCTGGTAAACGAACAAAACCAGCAGCATTTTACCTTGCGCGGTTTGTTGCAATTCAAACAGCGGGAATCGATACCCATTGAGGAAGTTGAGCCGATCGAATCTATTCTCAAACGCTTTAAAACTGGGGCGATGAGTTATGGTTCGATTTCTAAAGAAGCCCACGAATCGCTAGCAGTAGCGATGAACCGCATTGGTGGCAAATCGAACACCGGTGAAGGCGGCGAAGATCCCGATCGCTACACTTGGACGAACGATCGCGGCGACTCGAAAAACAGCGCGATCAAACAAGTTGCTTCCGGGCGTTTCGGCGTTACCAGCTTGTACCTTTCCCAAGCGCGGGAACTGCAAATCAAGATGGCGCAAGGTGCGAAACCCGGTGAAGGCGGACAGTTGCCCGGTAAAAAAGTATACCCGTGGATTGCGAAGGTGCGAAACTCGACTCCGGGTGTGGGTTTGATTTCGCCTCCTCCTCACCACGACATTTATTCGATCGAAGATTTGGCCGAATTGATTCACGACTTGAAAAATTCCAACCGGGAAGCGCGGATTAGCGTGAAACTCGTGTCGGAAGTGGGAGTCGGGACGATCGCGGCGGGTGTTGCGAAAGCCCACGCCGATGTCGTGTTGATTTCCGGCTACGACGGCGGTACCGGCGCTTCGCCACAAACTTCGATCAAACACGCGGGATTACCTTGGGAATTGGGATTGGCGGAAACTCACCAAACTTTGGTACTCAACAATCTCCGCAGCCGGATTGTCGTGGAAACTGACGGTCAAATGAAAACCGGCCGCGATGTAGTAATTGCTGCCTTGCTGGGCGCTGAGGAATTCGGTTTTGCGACCGCGCCGCTGGTGACATTGGGCTGCATCATGATGCGCGTTTGCCACCTGAACACTTGCCCGGTGGGCGTGGCGACGCAAGACCCGCTGCTGCGGAAAAACTTTACCGGCGACCCCGATCACACGGTAAACTTTATGACTTTCATCGCGCAGGAAGTCCGGGAAATTATGGCACAGTTGGGCTTCCGCACGCTGAATGAAATGGTTGGGCGGACTGATGTTTTAGAACCTCAGCAAGCGGTGGAACACTGGAAGGCTAAGGGTTTGGATTTCTCGAAAATCCTTTATCAGCCGGAAGTTGGCGCGGATGTCGGGCGCTATTGTCAGATGGCGCAGGATCACGGTTTGGAAAAGTCCCTCGACATGACTGTGTTGTTGGATTTGTGCAAAGGTGCGATCGAAAATGGCGAAAAAGTCCACGCCAAACTACCGATTACCAATGTCAACCGCGTTGTCGGCACAATTCTCGGCAACGAAATCACCAAACGCAACTGGGAAGGTTTGCCGGATGACACGGTGCACCTGCACTTCCAAGGCAGCGCTGGGCAAAGCTTTGGCGCATTCGTGCCCAAGGGAGTCACCCTGGAGCTCGAAGGCGAAGCTAACGACTATTTGGGCAAAGGGCTCAGCGGCGGCAAAATCATCTTGTATCCGTCGCCAGCTTCTACCTTTGTCGCGGAAGAAAACGTGATTGTCGGTAACGTAGTGCTTTACGGCGCGACTGCTGGTGAGGTTTTCATCCGAGGGATGGCGGGCGAACGTTTTGCGGTGCGTAACTCCGGCGTTAACGCAGTAGTTGAAGGTGTGGGCGATCACGGTTGCGAGTACATGACTGGTGGCAAAGTTGTAGTTTTGGGCGAAACCGGGCGCAATTTTGCAGCGGGTATGAGTGGCGGCGTCGCTTACATTTTGGATGAAGCGGGGGATTTTGCTACTCGCTGCAATATGTCGATGGTGGATTTGGAAAAATTGGAGGATGTTGAGGAAATTAGCGATTTGCGGCAGTTAATTCAGACTCACTTTGATTTAACTGGAAGTGCGAAAGCATCGAAGGTTTTGGCAAATTGGGATTCGATGGTGCCGGTGTTTGTGAAGGTGATGCCGAGGGATTATAAGCGGGTGTTGCAGGCTATTGAAAGGGCGATCGCATCGGGTTTAAGCGGTGATGATGCGCTGACGGCTGCGTTTGAAGAAAATGCTCGCGATGTCGCCCGGATTGGCGGCAGCTAGTAAATCCAAGAAACCGGGTTTTTGCGATAATTTCTGCATCATCGCCGAGATTTTAGGAAGAAACCCGGTTTCTGACTCCCGCGCACAGAGCCCAAATCCCAGAAACCGGGTTTTTGCGATAATTTTGGTATCTCACGCCCGATTTAGGAAGAAACCCGGTTTCTGACTCCCGCGCACAGAGCCCAAATCCCAGAAACCGGGTTTCTGCGATAATTTTGGCATCTCACGCCGGATTTAGGAAGAAACCCGGTTTCTGAGTCGCACACGTACCATCCGATCTGCCAAATGCCACGTCGCCAAGTTATCTTGCAAGCGGGTAATTACTACCATATTTATAACCGAGGCAATAACCGTCAGCTTATCTTTTTTGAGCGAGAAAACTATATTTATTTTTTACGCCAATTAAGAAACCATCTGATTAATCATGGTGTCGATATTATTGCGTATTGTTTGATGCCAAACCACTATCATTTATTAGTTTACTTGAAAACCGATCGTTTTTCCAAGCTGATGCAGGCGTTTACTCTGTCTTATGTTAAGGCTATCAGTAAACGCTATCAAAGGGTGGGTTCATTGTTTCAGGGACGATTTCAGGCGATTCATGTAGAGACAGAAGAGTATTTATTACACTTAACTCGCTATATTCACTTAAACCCAGTCTCTGCTAATATAGTTGAAAAAGCCGAGAATTGGGAGTTTTCTAGCTATCAAGAATATATTGATTTGCGCCAGGGAAATTTACCTAAAATAGATGGAGTGCGAGCGAAATTTCAGTCAGCAGATGCTTATCGTTACTTTTTAGAAGATTCAACTAGCGATCGATTAATCCAGCATTTAACCTTTGAAGAATAGAAAGAAACCAAGAAACCGGGTTTCCGCCCCCAATCCCAGAAACCGGGTTTCTGCCATAATTTAAGCATCCTCACCGAAATTTGGTGAAGAAACCCGGTTTCTGACTCCCCGCGCACAGAGCCCAAATCCCAGAAACCGGGTTTCTGCGATAATTTTGGCATTCTCACCGAGATGTTGTAAGAAACCGGGTTTCTGACTCCATATCTCACGATCCATTGAGTTCTTTGATATCCTTGGAAACACTGTTATTTACAGAAAAAAAAGTAGACTATGAAAGCGATCGAAACCACTGGAACAATTGACGATCGAGGGATGCTGTGTATAGATAGACCCCTTACCCTTGTCAACCACAGACACGTTCGGATTATTGTCTTAGTGCCGGAAGACACTGATATCGATCCAGATGATAACCCCACTGAAACTGTCCTCGAAGGGCTTCAGCAAGGCTTCCATGAGGCAATTACCGGACAAACTCTCCCTTTGTCCCAACTGTGGAATTGATATAAAATTAGGGAAATCAACAAGCAAAATGATTCAATCCATACCGAAAATATCCATCAAACCTGGATACCGTCCCCAGTCAGATGATAAAACTCCTGAAGCTGATGCAATTGATTTTTACCTACTGCGACAACTCACCAATTCCCAACGGTGGCAAATGGGGGCAAAATTAAATCGTTGGGCAAAAACTGTTAGCTTGCGCGGGATGAAAAAAGCTTGTCCCTCAACCTACAAAGAGCGATTTGCTCGATCGATATTAGGTAGCAAGTGGTTGCCAATTTTAACCCCCACCAGTGAGCCCTCTATGTGGACGCAAGACCCCAGCGAAATTGCTAGACTGTTGCACCCAATTTTTGAAACATTAGGTGTCTCTTATTATATTACACGAGGCGTTGCCGCTTCTGTCTATGGCGACCCTAGAACAACACGCGATTTAGATTTAGTAATTGAATTGCTCCGGGACAATATTTTTCAATTAGTTGAAGCACTAGAAACGGCTGGTTTTTACTGCCCTCCGGGTTCGGTCAAAGATATTCAAGAGGGTAGAGGCATGGTGTTGAGCGTCACTCACATGACTTTAGTATTGAACGCTGATATTGTGCTGAATTCTAATACTGCATTCGATCGCTCAAAAATGGCAAGACGACGATTAGAAGCGCTTGACGAAGCTGGTGTAGAACAATTTTGGGTGGCTTCTCCTGAAGATATTGTGTTGGCCAAACTGCTCTGGCGGCAACAGTCTCAGTCTCAAAAACAATGGAATGATGTTTTGGGAATTCTGAAAGTCCAATCTGAGAATTTAGATCGGGGTTACTTAACAGGGTGGGCCCAACAATTGGGGTTGATTGATGATTTGAACCTAGCTTTTACTGAATCAGGGATTTGATGCGATCGCCCACAAGTGCAGACATACCTACAGTCATGATATTGTCCCAAGGATCTCGCCCCTAAAATATTTACAAAACTAAATCTGGTATGCGATCTATATCTAGCTGTTAGAATAGACAAACCTGAGCGTTAAAATCGCAAATGTATGACAGCGTTCCTACACACTATGCTATGGAATATCTAACTTTTAGGGAAGCCGATGGAGAGGACATACAGGCGATCGCCAATATTCACAATTCTCATGCGCGCGGTCAAAATACGTCGATCGAGCGCGGCTTTTTGCTAACACAAATTACTGAAGATGAGATTGTCCAAAGCTTAAATAATTCATGCAAATATTTTGTGTCAGCTAAAACCGATGGGGAAATTGTGGGATTTGTGGCTATATCACAACCCAAAATATCAGATGAAATCTTGGATAAAATTATCTGGAAAGATGAGGTTTTTAAGAAAAGAGTCACCAGCGATAGGCATTTTTATCTCGAAAGAGTAGCAACCAAGTTAGATTGGATGGGTAGAGGTGTGGCTCAATTTATGTATAACGAAATTTATCAAGTTTTTCCAACTTCATTGATTTCGCTGTTTATTGTTACCCAGCCAATAGCTAATACTCGTTCCCTAATGTTTCACCAAAAACAGGGATTTGAACAAATAGGAACTTTGCAAATTGACCGATTTCTAGATTTAGAAAATTATGAATGTATTGTGATGTTTAAAGAAACTTGAATTTATCATGAGTGAGTCTCCCACGAGAAGCCGACATCAATCCAGCCTAACAGGAATTACCAGAAGCGAGGGACTCGATATAACTTCCTTGGCTGCTGGGATACTTCGCCTCCCCGCAGGAAAAATATTTTTTCCCAAAACAAAAAGCGCCCCTATTTCTAGGAGCGCTTTTTGTTAATCAAAAGCTAAAACTTAGCCATTGATGGAAGGAGCAACCAAAGCTACAGGAGTGACTTCACTAGCAGCCAAGTCGAGTGGGAAGTTGTGAGCATTGCGCTCGTG
>NZ_JAUBUY010000108.1:0-2771 GCF_036705565.1 Microcoleus sp. AT8-B5 | reverse complement strand
CATTTTTTAACGTTATATGCTTGCTATGTAAGCATTATAACCTATTTTTATCGTATTTTATGTTTAAGTCCCGCTAACTCACTTAGTTGATTTCTCGGAGAGCGGTTTAAGGCTTTAGATTTAACCAGTGGTTCCTCCGAATCCAACTCCTCTAGGTCATCTTTGGGAGGTCTAGTTTTGGTTTTAGAGTTGGGTGATGGCTCGTCATCCTCCCAACTTTCTCTTTCATTTTTTTGTGATTTGGTATTGGCTTTAAATTTCGAGCGACGCGAGGGTTCATCATCCTCTAATTCATCTAGTAAATCGTCTTTTTTAGACTTGTTTGTCGCTTTTGATTTAGACGTGGAAGAGGGTTCATCATCCTCCAATTCATCTAGTAAATCGTCTTTTTTAGACTTGGTTGTCGCTTTTGATTTAGACTTGGGGGAGGGTTGCTCATCATCCAATTCATCTAGTAAATTGTCTTTTTTAGACCTTGTTTTAGTTCGAGGCGAATCGAGTAACGCCTCAATTCCTGTTTTAGTAAATCGGTTGTCGTCGGGCTCTCCCAAGTGTTCCATCATGTACTTTCCTGTGGTAGAGCCGTACTCCGGTCGATCGCTCAAACTGAGGACGAGTCCGTTGTGCTTGACCTCCACGCTAATGCCTGGTTTGCCGTCTGCTTCCGTTAGTTCTTCAATTGCATCGGCAAAATCTTCTACGCTGGTGAGTCCGTTTTCCAGGCAGTAATCTAAAGCTTTCTCGCAGCGATTTCTTAGGTAGTTGAGGATTTTCTTGCCCTCGGCTGTGTTAGGGGTGATGTAGTTTCCCTGGCTTCGGCTTCGGTATGCTGTTTTTGTAGCCATAATCTTTGTGGCGGCGTGAGTGGATATTTCCCATGAAATTCGAGCAGTATGGCTACTGACTTCACTCGGAAGAGCGGTTCTGGGGAGTTAAAGTGACCCCCTCCAATCGGAGGGGGAATTGTCGTCTACTAATAAATAGTTCCTGTTTGGAACTCGCTAAAAAACTAACTGTTCGGTCAACGAGCTTTCTTGGCGTTCACACTTACCCGGTCTTAGATGTAGGGTAGTTGAGGTTAAAGTTGTGTATCTGCATCTCTTTTTGGTGAAGATGTAGAAGCTAATTCAGCATCAACCTCTTTGAGGTATTTGATAAACTGAGAGCTGTTGTTTTCAGAAAGTTTCTTAATGATTTGACCTGTTTTCAAGTCAGCAGCCAAGACCGGATTATCAGCTTTATCTCTGACTAAACATCTAACATTATTGCGAGATTGGCTAATAAAAGCTGTCCAGTTCCCCACAGGGATTTTAGTTTCTCCAGTTTGGTTATATGCTTCAGAAATCGCATCTTTCAGCAATTGTGAGAGGTGGGCGGGGCTGGCAGCAATGTTTTCGGGTTGAGATGGCGGTTTGTTTTGGGTAGGGGTTGGCGATACAAGCGATCGCTTTTGGGTAGGGGTTGGCGATACAAGCGGTCGCTTTTGACAAGGGGTTAGCGATACGGATTGCGATCGGTCTTGACAAGGGGTTGGCGCGACTTCTGAAAGTTCCTCAACTGATTCAATTAGTTGCACAGAGCTAGGGTTGATGTTTAAGATCAGAGCGCTGCCTTTTGGTGAGGGTTCAATAGTGGCCTCAAAGGTAGTGCCGATCGGCAATTTAGGTGAATTAGCAGAGAACATGGCTAGCTCTTGTCCGTCAAGAAGGACAATAGGGCTGCCGTCGCGCCTCGAACCGCTACCGCTAACAGAACCCACCTCAAAAGTCAATGTTTTCTGCCTCCATTTGGGACTGCTAAAGTCAACATCTTTCAAGTCATTGTACTTCTGTCCAATCAGTTCAGCTCTGTCAAACTGAAAGGTTTGCAATTGCTGGCAAATTTCATCTGTAAACAAATTGAGAACCAATGCTGCTTTAGGTGTTTGGTTTTGGGACTCAAGCCAAGTATAATCTGCAGGAGCTACAATGCGTGAACTCACATCTTTGGTGCGACCAAGACCATCGCGGTAGGTTAAGTCTAAACTGTCGATGTCGTTGGCATTCCCGCCAAACTTCTTTTCAAGAATTCCCACCAGTTTTTCGCTGGGTTCAATAAAGGCAAAATTGACCATTGGCAGGCTCGGATGCAAAGTTGCTTCATATTTAATGCCTTTGCTGTCTAACAATTCTTTCCAATGTCCAGCTAAGTCTTTGCCAACTGGCTGTCGCTTCTTATCCCTGACAGTCTTACCGCTGCCGTCGAGTTCAAATTCCTCGAAAGGGACGCTCAGAACGTAAGTGTCTTTTGGCATAGCTTCGTGCAGTCGCTCGTACTCAGGTTCAAGGTTGAATTCAATCAGCAGTTGGCGAGAAAGTTCCTTACAAGCTTTGCGAGGAACTTCTAAGTTGGGATTTGCGGTTTCGACGTGCCACATCGCACTAGCAGCTAAAAACCGTTCTTCAGGGTCAGTCCAAGCTTCGGTCACATCGGCTCTTAAGCTCTCGTATAACTTGCTGACGGCTTCTTTAATTGCCTTAGAATCGCCGCCGCACTCCAAGTGAATTTCACCCATCCTTTCTCGATAGCGTTCCTTAATATCTTGCGCCCACCTGACATAATGTTTCTCCCATTTTTCTCGCTCATCTAAGTCAGAAGGAGACTCAAACAAGTAGCGAAATTCGTCGCGGTGGCGGCTTTTTAGACGAGTCGGTTCGGGAGCGTGTCACTTTTGCAATGAGTATAAATACCCAAAAATACTAGGGCAGAGGTTTTGAGCTATTTTTGGGCAA
>NZ_JAUBUY010000033.1:41113-74893 GCF_036705565.1 Microcoleus sp. AT8-B5 | reverse complement strand
ATTTATTTTCTGACTCATTTTCATCCCGACGCTCACCTTCGGTAGAGCGCGGGACTTCCCATTCGCATTAGTTAAATCTTAGCCCGCAGAGGTGGGTTTTGTTTATTTCAGCTTGCACCATTTTCAAGAACAGGCAAGATGCCTGTTCCACAAAGATTAGATTTTAGTGTGGGGAGTAGGGGTTGGGCATCCTGCCCGCCCGTGAAAGGCTTATTAAAAATGGTGCAATATCTAAGTTTATTTCAACTTGCGGGCAATTGATCGATCGCGCGATCGATCGAATCGCAACCTTGTTCAACCGTTTCTACCACAGCCAACACGCCCCGCAATTCCCCAGCGCCGGGGAAACCCTTAGCATACCAGGTTAAGTGCTTGCGCGCTTGGCAGACACCGCTTTCACCTTTATATTCCCACAAAGCCCGCAAATGTTCCTTAGCACATTCGAGGCGTTCAATTGGTGTCGGAGGTATCTTTTCCACACCAGTTTTCAAGAAATAATCAACTTCTCCCACCAAAAAAGGATAGCCCAAAGTTCCCCGCGAACACATCACTCCATCGGCGCCGGTTTCTTCCAGACATCGCATCGCTGCTTCCACTGAAAAAATATCCCCGTTAGCAATAACTGGAATCGATAAAACTTCTTTCACTCGGCGAATCCACTCCCATTTTGCCGGGCCGGTGTAACCTTGCGATCGAGTGCGGCCGTGCACGGTAATCATTTTTGCACCCGCATCTTCCATCCGCTTCGCAAATTCCAAAATATTAATTTCTTTGTCAGTCCAACCAATCCTAGTTTTAACCGTGACAGGAACATCTACCGCTTCCACAACTGCCCGCACAATTGCCTCGGCTGTTTCCGGATCTCGCAGCAGGGAAGAACCGCCGCCGTTTTTAGTAATTTTGTTAACCGGACAGCCCATATTAATATCAACAGTATCCGCTCCTTCTGCCACTGCTTTCTGGGCCGCTTCTGCCAAGAAATCCGGCCGGCAGTCAAACAATTGAATGCTAATCGGGCGCTCGTTCGGGTCAACTTCCATAATTCTCGGCAGTTGCTTCACGTAGTGCAAACCCGTAGCGTTCACCATTTCCGTGTACATCATCGAATCCGGCGCGTAGCGGCGCACCAGGCGGCGAAATACCAAATCGGTAACGCCGGATAATGGCGATTGCAAGACGCGGCTTTTAACTTCAAAATCGCCGATTTTGAGCGGAGTTGCTAACCTTTCTTTTAATTCGGGAGATAGAGCAAGCATAGTCGATCGCACTTTAATTCTAATATCTGTATATTATACTACACTTCCGATAGTTGACAGTTGTTAATTATATTTTTAGCCGATTATTGAGTGACAGCTAAAAGTATATTTAACCTGACCGCAATACCTATTTTACAGAACCCGATCGCCCGAATTTGAACATTGTGAAACCATGACTCAAACGCCAACGCCGACCACAGTTAAATTTCTGTGCCGCTTCCATCTATCTATGGGGTGTGACCATTAATGAGATATCTACCTACTAAGACTGTTGCCCAAGTCATATTTTTATTGTTTAATTCTGCCGAATGCTCTGACTGCCTTCGGCTCCGGCTGCCTTCAGACGATTAATGCTTAAATTTATTGGGATTCTGCAAAAGCCGTACATCAGATCGTTTTAAACTACAATTGGTTGATTCCTGACGACGCCGATCGAACATTAAAAAAATTGTAGAGAATTCCTATGGACGCCGCAGCACTCTGGCAACGCTATCAAGACTGGCTTTACTATCACGAGGGATTGGGACTTTACCTCGATATCAGCCGCATGGGATTCGACGACGCTTTCGCAGCAGCACTGAAGCCCAAATTTGACAAAGCTTTCAAAGACATGGCAGCTTTAGAAGCAGGTGCGATCGCCAATCCCGACGAACACCGCATGGTGGGCCACTACTGGCTGCGAAACCCCGATTTAGCTCCCACTCCAGAATTAAAACAAGAAATAGTCGAAGGAATATCACAAGTCGAAGCATTTGTCAAGAAAGTTCAAAACCGCGATATTAAACCGCCCTTTGCTCCGCAATTTACCGACATAATTTCGATCGGCATCGGCGGCTCGGCCCTCGGCCCCCAATTTGTCGCCGAAGCTTTATCCCCAGACATTCCGCCCCTAGCAATACATTTTATCGACAACACAGATCCGGCTGGGATCGATCGAGTCCTCAACAAAATCAAAGACAAACTCGCCAGCACCCTAGTAATTACTATCTCCAAATCCGGCGGCACCCCCGAACCGCGCAACGGGATGATCGAAGTTCAAAAAGTCTTCGCAGCCGAAAAACTCGATTTTGCCAAACAAGCAATTGCCATCACCGGAGTTGACAGCCAACTCGACAAATTAGCCAAATCCGAAGGCTGGATTACCACTTTTCCAATGGCAGATTGGGTGGGAGGACGCACTTCCGAATTGTCAGCAGTCGGACTTTTGCCCGCAGCTTTGCAAGGCATCGACATTCGGGCGATGCTCGACGGCGCTAAAGTCATGGACGAAGCTACCAGAACCACCGAAATCAAACATAATCCCGCCGCCTTGTTAGCAATGTCCTGGTATTTTGCTGGCAACGGACGTGGCGAAAAAGATATGGTAGTTTTGCCGTATAAAGATTCACTGCTATTGTTCAGCCGCTACTTGCAGCAATTAGTCATGGAATCGATCGGCAAACAGGAAGATTTAGACGGCAACACAGTTCATCAAGGAATCGCAGTTTACGGCAACAAAGGCACCACAGACCAACACGCCTACGTCCAGCAACTGCGAGACGGCGTGCCGAATTTCTTCCTAACATTTATCGAAGTTTTGCAAGACAGGCAAGGCATTTCCCCAGAAGTAGAAACCGGCGTCACTTCAGGAGATTATTTGTCGGGTTTGTTGCAGGGAACTCGACAAGCTTTGTACGAAAATCACCGAGATTCCATTACTGTCACAATTCCCCAAGTCAACCCGGAGACAGTAGGAGCATTAATCGCCCTCTACGAAAGAGCAGTAGGTTTTTACGGTTCCTTGGTGAATGTCAATGCCTATCACCAACCGGGCGTCGAAGCCGGCAAAAAAGCGGCCGCTGCTGTATTGGACTTGCAGCAACGGGTACTGCAAGTGCTCAAAGACGCCCAAAAACCTCTGTCTGTCTCAGAAATAGCCAAAAAAGCAGGAAAGCCAGAGCAAATCGAGACAATTTATAAAACTCTGCGACATTTGGCAGCCAACGGGCGCGGCGTAGCTTTGGAGGGCAAATTAGGACAACCGGCTACTTTAACTGCAAGCTATCAAGAGAATTAAACAGTAGAATTAAACATTAAAAGTGACTAATTTCACTTTTAATGTTTAATTTTTAATTCCCCCATGCCATTAACGATTCTGGTTGCTGACGACGATTTCGCGACTCGCTTGTCGATTACCGATTATCTAGAAATTACCGGATACTCTGTAATCGCTGCTGAGAACGGCAAAGAAGCTTTAGGCTTGGTAGATGAATTTGGGCCCCACTTGATTGTTACCGACATTACAATGCCCGAAATGGATGGCTACGAATTTGTACGGCGAGTTCGGACTCGTCCCGCTTTCCGCTTGCTGCCGGTGATTTTTTTGACCGAACGCACGAGCACGGAGGAACGGATTCGCGGCTATCAGATGGGGTGTGACAATTATCTGGCTAAGCCTTTTGAACTCCAAGAATTGGGGGCGGTAATTCGCTCTTTGCTCGATCGCTACGCTCTAATCGCTCAGGCCCCCTCTCGTTCCCCGGAACCCGAACCAATGCCAACAGAGGCACGCAGCAGAGCCAATGACAAGCCAGAAGCAGATTTTTTAACTCAAAAGTCAAACACAGGCGATTCCCTACGAGATAGCTCCGCTTCACGGGCATCTCCCAGCCAAAATGCTCCGACTTTGACTCAGCGAGAGCGACAAGTGCTAGATTTGCTGACAGAAGGTCTTTCTAATATTCAAATAGGCTCCACACTCCACCTCAGCCCTCGAACTGTCGAAAAGCACGTCAGCAGCTTGTTCAGAAAAACTGACAGCAACAACCGTGCAGAACTCGTTCGCTTTGCGATGGAACACCATTTAGTCGGTAATTGGTAATTGGTAACTGTTAATTGGTAATTGTTAATTTTTCCTGATTGATAACGTACTCCAACAAACCCTCGGCAGCATCGTGCAGCAAATCAATTACTCGATCGAATCCCTCCGGGCCACCGTAGTAAGGATCTGGCACTTCTTTAAGGTCGTATTTCTGGCAAAAATCGCACATCAGTCGCACTTTATCTTTATACTTTCCAGCCGCATCCAAGGCAAGAATATTGCGATAATTGTCCCGATCCATAGCCAGAATCAAATCAAAATTTTCAAAATCTTTCCTGGTAAATTGGCGGGCTTCGCCTAGCAATTCAATGTCTCGCTTCTTCGCCGCCAATGCCATCCGCCTGTCAGGGGGGCTGCCAATGTGATAGCTAGCAGTTCCAGCCGAATCGCAGGTGATGCGATCGCTCAAACCAGCTTGTTCGATTAAGTGATTCATAATATTTTCTGCTGAGGGCGATCGGCAGATATTTCCGAGGCAGACAAATAATAATTTAGTCATTAGTTAGTAGTGATTAGTTATGAGTTATTAGTTATTAGTCAGTCAACCGTCAACAGTGCTAATTTGTAGCTAATTTGTAGGGTGCGTCGCTTTCAGAGTCAATCTGCAAGTTGTTCCATCAAACATGGAGCCGCGACGCACCTTACCATCGCTAATTTGTAGGGTGCGTCGCTTTCAGAGTCAATCTGCAAGTTCCATCAAACATGGAGCAGCGACGCACCTTACTGTAGCGGTTTTCCAGAAAGTTTAATCAGTCAACAATTGACTGATGACTAATGACTAACCGAAACCGGGGAGATTTAGTCCACCGGTGAGTTCTTCCATTTTCTCCCGCATCGTCATCGTAGACTTAGCGTAAGCATCCTGCATCGCCACCGTGACGAGTTCAGAAACCACATCAGCACCTTCACCGAGGGCATCCGGTGAGATTTCCACGCGGCGGGGTTCTTGGTTGCCGCTGAGAAAAACCTTGACCAAGCCACCGCCGGCAGTTCCCTCAATTTCCATGACATCCAACTCTTCTTGGAGCTTTTTAGCTCCTTCTTGAACCTGCTGAGCTTTTTTGAAAGCTTCAGTCAGTTCTTTCATTTTGCCCAGGCCGAAGCCAAATCCTTGTCCTGATTTTGTCATCAAAATTCCTCTGGTCTGAAACCCCGTCCTTACAGGACGGCTTTACATTTAATTTTAATCCCCTTGCGGGGTAGGGGGGTAGTTGCCCCCCGTGAGGATATGGTTGTCCTCAATCTCCCATTTCTGGGGTAAAGTTAGCTTTGCCAATGTTTTCTGAGCTTGCGCGGGCTAGGAGCACTGTTCCTGTTACCTGAGAACTGTTTAACTACTAGCGACAGAGCAGGGAACTAGCTTCGCATTCGCCCGGTGTCGTGACTCAAAAAACGTAGTCAGTTAAGACTTAGGCGGGTCAAGATGGCTTGTTAGATTTCTCTTTCAAGCCTCATGCCGTCAGGGCTGAGGTTCTTGACAACTACTTTGTGATGGTGTGTGGGCTGGCAGTCTGCCGTTTCCGTATTACTTCAATGATGCCTTAGAAGGGAAACTCTCCCAGTATTCTAACTTCTGGCTCCAACAACAGCGACCACCGCTGCTCGACTTGCTGTTGAACGTGGCGGATCACTTGAAAAATATCATTGGCCGTTGCCGACCCGCAGTTAAGAATAAAATTAGCATGGCGCTGAGCTACTTGTGCACCGCCGATCTGATATCCCTTCAGTCCCGCTTGTTCGATGAACCAACCTGCCGTCTTGGGGCCAGGGTTACGGAAGACTGAGCCACAGCTCGGTAAGTGGTAAGGTTGAGTTGTCCGCCGCTGGCTGAAATGGTCATTAGTTTCTGCCATTACTTGCGATCGGTCGAATCCCGGCTGTAACTGAAAAGTCGCTTCTGTTACTAGCCGATCGCCCCCTTGCAGCACCGAAGTCCGGTAGCGGTACTCCAACTCTTGGGGAGTCAGAATTTCCACCTTACCACCGGGGGATAGGACGCGAGCATTGACTAGAATATCAGCAGTACAGCCTCTGTGAGCGCCTGCATTCATCACCACAGCCCCTCCCACCGTACCCGGTATGCCGACTGCCCATTCTAGACCTTTCCAGCCCCGTTTAGCCGCCAACCAAGCAAGGCGGGGAATTGACTCCCCCGCCCCCGCCGTAACTTGACCTGTTTCTGGGTTAAAATTCACCTGTTTGAGGTAGCGAGTGCCGACGACCAAACCGGACAAACCCCGATCGCTCACCAACAAATTAGAACCCGCACCCAGCAGAGTCACCGGCACCCCTTCATCGTGTGCCCAGGCAAAACTCGCTTGCAAAGCCTCCATACTGCGGGGAGCAACGTACCACTCGGCGGGGCCACCGACTCGGAAGGAAGTCAGGCCCGCCAGCGAAACTTGGGAGTTAATCTTGCAATCAGTTCCCCGCAAAGAAATAGGAGAATACACTCGCCGATTGTCCTTAACAGAGGAGTCATTCGAGATAGTCACCATCTTGAAAATCCTTAAAAATACCTTCGCTCGAAGACAGGGTTGAAAATCCATTTAGCTAACTTATGTCGCCCCTTTGAGCGAGCCGTCCGACAGAAGTTTCGACACAAAGTGCAACGCCATAATGTCGATCGACTCTACTCTGTTCGCGAGCTAATCGGGGCGATCGGCTTCTTGATAAAAAGCCATAACCTCTGGAATAATCTGATTCAGATTACCAGCGCCCAAAAACAGAGCCAAATCCCCCGGTTGCAGATTTTGGGTTAAAAACTGAGTGACTGACTCTAGGGAAGGCGCAAACTCAACCTCTCGGCCTTCTTTAGCAATCAAATCAGCAACCTGCTGCCCGCTAATCTCTCCTAAATTTGGTTCCCCAGCACTATAAATATCGCAAGCCACAACCAAATCAGCATCCCCAAAAGATTGAGCAAATTCTGGCAAAAATGTCAGAGTCCGGCTGTAACGGTGGGGTTGAAAAATTGCAACCACTCTTCGGGATTTGGGATTTTTTTCGCTACCTTCGATACGCAAGCGAGCGGCCGCCAAGGTGACACGAATTTCGCTAGGATGGTGAGCGTAGTCGTCCACAAACAGGATGTCATTGTGAAAACCCCGCACCTCAAAACGGCGACGAGCTCCTTCAAAGCCAGCAATCGCTTTGGCAATCGCCGAAAACTCTAACCCCAACAATCGGCCTACTGCTACCGCAGCTAGTGCATTGCTGAGATTGTGTGTACCCAGCAACTTCAACTCCATTTCCCCCAGGAAAGCTCCTCGCTCCCAAATTCGGGCCTTGGTACTTTCGGCCCCGTACTCCACGCCCGATGCCGTGTAGTCAGCACCGCTGTCCGGCTGCAAGCTATAACTGACATTAGGCTGAAGGGAATCTTTGACGATTTGGTCGTCAATGCAGCCCACCAAGGTTTGACAGTTTTGGGCAAACACCTTAAATGTGTCTATTACCTGGTCAAGGGTATCGTAATGGTCTGGATGATCCAGTTCCACGTTCGTTACTATGCCAATTTTGGCTACTAGCTTAACGAGAGAACCGTCGGATTCATCAGCCTCGGCCACTAAGTAGGGGCCTTCCCCCAAACGGGCATTGCCTTCCCAAGCATTTACCTCGCCTCCTACTACGATCGTCGGGTCTAGACCCGCAGCCATCAGCATGAAGCCGATTAAGCTGCTAGTAGTAGTTTTGCCGTGAGTCCCGGCTACGGCTATGCTTTGGTAATCTTGAATTAACGCTGCCAACACATCCGATCGATGAAAAATCGGACAGCCCAAATCTAAAGCAGCTCGATATTCGGCATTGGCTGGGTGAATAGCCGTCGAACATACTACTTGAGGCAATCCCGGAATTGCTTGGGCGCTTGAACCGTTGCCGTTAAATTGGACAGCTTCGGCTGTCGCGACAGAAGTTCCTACCGTACCCGCGACTATCGAGGATACTGCTCTTTCCTGTTGCCCGCAGTCGGGACTGCTACCGTTAAGGGCCGTTTCAAATAATTCAAAATTGCTGGCGTCTTGACTCCAAAAAATATGAGCTCCCATTCCTTGCAAGCGCTCGGTTATGTGACTCGATTTAATGTCCGAGCCGTACACAGGCAACTTGCGTTTAGCTAGAATGTAGGCAAGGGCTGACATCCCAATCCCACCAATGCCGATGAAATGAAATGGTCTACCGCTAAAATCAACAGAACTCGGCATCTTTGCTCCTCACACACCACACCACGCCAATAACACGCGATATCATATCAAGAATTGTTTTTTCAGGATACAGTTCGCTAGAGATTTTGTACAAAATTCTCTGCGTGTCCCTAGATTTGAGGGACTTGTAGAGATGTTTGTCTTGTATCCTATATGACTTAGTACCGAGTAGTTTTCCGGAACAGTCACAGCTCGAAAATTGCAGGTAACAGAAAACGGGGTCTGGGGTCGGGGCCAATAGACTAATTTTGGGTGGTTGCATACTCCTGCATTCTTTCTATTTCTATCCGCCTGCTGTGCTGGGATACGGCAGCAAAAGCCCCACAACCTTTCTACCAAGATTGAGGGTAAAACCCATAAGGATTTACAAACACTACCACGAACAACAAAATTTCGCTCATTTTGTAGTCATTTATCTACTCCTACGGTCATTTTTTCTTGAAAGTGAGAGATTGACACGATCGCAGCTATAGTATATATTCTGACTTTATTGTATATATACAAGTTATGCAGTTTGTCGAAATAGTCGCAAAGCCATAGATCAAACCAAATCATTGGTTTTGATCGAGAAGCCGATCGACGCTCTTGGCAGTCCTTAAAATTTTTACCAGTGCGCTAAGTATATCTACCGTCAAAACTTTTTCGGTAGCCCACAAACGAATGCTCAGGCGGTCGATCGCAAAACGAGAAACAAGTTGGGATTAATATTGGCAAGGTTAATCATCCAGTCCCGAAACCACTCCGACGCTCAGAAGCGGGTTTTTTAAGTCTTATTGAAGGTTTGGACGAATTAAGGGGGTTGAAAAAACCGGTTTCAGCGTCCAGGACGATCGTCGAAACTAGGGTCGTCTAGGGGTTTGTCGCCGATGTAAAGCGAGGGTTTTCTCATAAACGAGCTTATGGTTAAAAGCGTATAAACAGAAAATTGGCGCGATGTCTGTATTAATCCTGATTTGGGGGAAATATGGGGAAAATAGCGGTTTTGGGCGGGACTTTTGACCCGGTTCACTGGGGTCACGTGTTGGTAGCCGAAACGGCTGCGAGTCAATTTGCTCTCGATCGAGTCATTTGGGTACCGGATCGCTCTCCTCCTCACAAAGAGCGCCCGGATTTGGCAAGTTTTGAGCAGCGGCGGGAAATGCTTGCTCTGGCGATCGCCGATCGGCCAGACTTCGTAATTTCGCCGCGGTCGGCCAATCCCAGAGGCAGTTGTTTTGCGATCGACACCCTGCTGTATTTGCAAAAATTGTATCCCGGCGATCATCGCTGGTACTGGATTATTGGTAGTGACGCACTCCTTACTCTTCCCAAATGGCACCGGTGCGCCGAAATTGCCCGGTTGTGCGACTGGTTGGTGGCCCCACGTCCGACTCACGGAGATCGAGTGACAGCAGAAAGCAAGGAGAGTGGGGGACTGTCCGAGTGGGGAGATTATCCGGGTGGAAAACCCCTCGATTCCGGGGGAGACAGGATGCAGGTTCAGGCGACTGCTGTGGGCCGACGAGTTGCCGAACAAATGGCTCTTGTGGACGTGGAAATTCGCTGGGAAGTGCTGTCCATGCGTGCGATCGAGATTTCGTCGAGCCACATCCGCCGCTGCTGCGCCGAAAGGCTCGACCTCCGCTACTTAGTCCCGGAAGTTGTCGGGACTTATATTGCAGCCCATCAGCTTTACCAGATACATTTAACCCGGTAAATCCCGAACTAAGCCAGGAATCACCGTGTATGGCAAGATAGAAAAAGCAGCAAGCTCTCCTATCAAGGAGGTATCTCTCAAAGCTTTCAATAAAATATTGAAAGCGCCATTTTTGTCCCTGTCCAGAGTGTGTCCGCACTTTGGACATTTAAATATTTTAGACCCGCCTAATTTAGAATGAACGTGTCCACATTTGGAACAGATTTTCGATGTGTACTCTTCTGTCACGTCTACTACAACACCACCATGCTTGGTAGCTTGATGCTTCAACGTTTGTTTAAAGCGATAATGGCTCAACGTAACCATCGCTCTAGCCGTTTTAGTCGCCAACCTGCGTTTGCCTTTTTTGACCATTTGTTGTGTCTCAAAGGTTGGCAAGAAAATTAACTTGTACTTGCTTGTCAAATATTTTGCAGCTTTCTTGTGTAGTTCATTGACCAAGTTTTTAATCTTGCTCCTGATTGGGGCTGCTGATTTTCGCAGGCAATACCTTAGTCGCTTGAACTCTCTCCCTTTACTTACTCCAATACGGGACATTAATTTGTCTAGATGCCTTGCTAGGCGATAGATACGACCGATATCGTTTTTTCCTATTTCGATGAAGTCACTACCATCAAAACCAGTAAGAAAAGTTCTGACACCCGGATCTAAAGCAATAACTAAATCGCTCTCAATTGGCTTGATTTTTGGTACATCAATTGCATAGCAAATAAACCATTTCCTGTTAATCAAGCTAAGTGTCGGTTCGTGCTGAATTACCTCGATAATGGGCTCCGATGACTTGAATGTTAGTTCCTTAGTAGAAAGTGGGTAAAAAGTTCCTAGTTTCCAATTGGACGTTTGAAATCGGATAGTCTCAGATGCGTCGAAACGGCTTCTAAATTTTGCCGTTCCTTTTGTCTTTTTAGCTGCTTTGTGTGCTTCAAAAGCTTGGAACACTGCCATTTGACGCGGATTGTAAGGTTGTTCAGACACCCAACTAGGGGCTGAGTCCATTATTTTCTTCCTTAAGCCATACTTACCAATTTTTTCATCTTTCAGGATAGCAATTGCTTGATTGTAACACCATCTACTTGCTGCAATCCAACTCCTCCACTTCGCTGCTAGCTTGGTTTCCGGGTAAACTCGAATCTTCTTTGATAGCAGATTTGTATTTTCGCAAACCATAGAGTCGGCTGCTAAAGACGTGGATGATGGCAAGGATGTCGGGTAAGGAGGCATATGTCACCATATCCCCCTCCCCTAAGAACCGTACTTGATACTTACGCATCATAGGGCTCAAGCCTATGGCTTTCCAGATTGCTTACCTGTGTGTATGTGTATATGACAGGCTTTGTGTACATGGACGAGATTGACCTCATCTTCTGTACCTCCATCTTTAACTTTCGTTATGTGATGAAGATGTAGTTCTTCTCCGTTGAACAGATTTTCGCCACATACTGGGCATTTCCATTTCTGGTTTTCAGCGACTTTAAAGTATTTGGACTTTTTATCCCATCGAATTTTTCCGGTGGAGGTTCGCCGTTGTTCCCAGTATTTGGCTAGGGTGGGGTCATCGGGTGATGAGGTGTCTTTGACTTTGATATGGCGTATAATTGGTATCTGAGAAATTTTTCTTACAGATACTATTTTGGGTTTTCCATGTCTGTCTGGCACCTCTGTTGTGAAGTTCCATTCCTTCCCTTTTAATTCGCGGAAGTATTTATTCTTCACCCACTCTTTACCCTTTTTCAGGTGTCTCCTGATTGCCCATGCCCACAGCATTTTGTGAACCATGTGGTCAACGTAAGAGAATGTTTCTTTACTCACCCCCGCTCTGTAGTAGTTAGCCCATCCGATTAGCTGTTGATTGAGATGTGTTATTACGACATCTTGTGGAAGGCTTTTATTTACTCTCAACCAGTCACGCAGTTCTTGAAGGAATGCTAAAACTTTTTCCTTTTGAGGCTTGGTTAATAGTTTTCCTTTATACTGTCGTAGATTAAACCCAAGAAAGTTAATTCCTGTACCTATCTCGGCGATAGTGGTTTTGTCTTGGTTTAAAGTCAGTCCTCTTTCTTTCAACCAGTCCTCGACTATAGGCACTACTGCTTTAATATCTTCCTCGGTTCTAGCGGTGATTAGAAAATCATCAGCATATCGGATAAATCCGTATTTTGGTGATTTTACGTTCTCTTGCTGCCCCTGTCTCTTACCACTTTTTCGGATTTGGGTGGATATTTTTGTGTACTTCGTAAGAAGCTTATCCAATCCGTCTAGTGCAATGTTCGCCAGTAGGGGGCTTATTATGCCACCTTGGGGGGTTCCGCTAGTTGTAGGGTTGAATACCTCAGCTTCAACGTAACCTGCCTTTAACCATTGTTTAATTAGCTCTTTTCCTGGAAGCTCTTTGATTGCGTCGAGGATGAAGTCGTGGTTAATGTTGTCAAAAGCTCCTTTGATATCGGCATCAAGAACCCATGTGTCTTTACCTTTTTGTAGACGACTGAAGCATTGCTCTATTGCGTCATTGGTACTTCTACCTGGTCTAAAGCCATACGAATTAGCTTCAAACTTAGATTCAAAATGCGGCTCGTAAGAGTTTTTAACTATTGCCTGTAATACTCGGTCTTTGATAGTCGGAATGCCCAAAGGTCTTTTCTTACCGTCGGATTTAGGTATGTAAACTCTTTTGGTTGGAATTGCCTTCCAAGGAGTATAATTTCCCATTTCTTGGATTAGTTGTATTCTTTGTGCTGGGTTAAGAATTGTCTGGTCATCAATACCTGGCGTTCCCTTCCCCCGATTCTCCTGAGTAACTCGTCTTACAGACAATTGCAGGTTAGAATAACTCCGTAGCATAAGTTTCATAAGGTTTCTAACCTTATTCCACTCTTTGTTCTGGGTTGCCCGATAAATTCGCTGTCTTAGTTTCCTAACATTCTTCTTAATGGACTTCCAGTTAAGGTTTGCCCATTCTGAATTGAGTTCCGTGATTCCGATACCATTACTGGTTCTATCTTCCATCTTGGTTTGGATTCTTTACAGTGTTTTATCGTTTAAGACCAGTTGGAAGTTTGCAATCTTTCGATTCGGGGCAAATTTTGAACCCTTATCTCTTGCATTACACAAGAGCGTTTGCTTTCTCCAACCTCCTTTACCCTCTAGGTTTTCACCTTCCTTGCGGTTGGTTTACTCATAAGGATGAGAACCCATAGGGCTTACCATGTTTCGTGCGTTGAACATCCGTCTCATTTGGGTTCCTTCTATATTCCGGTAGAGGCTTAGTTCTTCCGTAGTTATTGAAGACATCTAACTACCGCTCTACTTACCTTTTGGTTGATGTGTATCAGCCTGATTTCACATCTTAATGGATAACGGAACTTAGGAAGATTCACTTTCGTTAACCCTCATGAGACTTTCCCTCGCTTGATTTACCCTTTTAGGCTAAGAGTATATTAAGCTTCTGTGCCTTGCTTAATGCCCATTTCATTACTTACTCTGAACACTGGCGGGGTCTCTATGACCCTTTTACATGGGAACAGGAAGAAAGAATTTCCTGGAGAAGAAGGCTCCTCAGTTCTTGTGGAACAGATTCCACTAATCGCACGACTTCATGTCGCACATCTTCAACCATTTCTCGTTCTGGAGACAACTCGTTTCTGCTGAGAACCATGAGTTGGCAATTGTTTTGCTCGCAGATCCATTTGATAAGGTCGCCACCAAACCGGCACAGTCTGTCTTGGTGTCCGACCACAACTGCTGAGATATCTCCTGACATGACTTGTCCCAGAAGGGCAAGAAGCGCTTTTCTTTTGAAGTTGAGTCCGCCTCCGATGTCTTTAAAGACTTTAGCTTGCGGATAGAGGCTTTGGAGGTAACTGACTTGCCTATCAAGGTCTTCGCGCTGTTTGTAGCTGCTGACCCTGGCGTAGATGGCTGTAACTCGGTCATGTCCGGTTCCGAGAACGCTGTCGATATCATAGCGTCGCTGGTTAGAGGGAGTTCTGATTGCTGATATTTTGCCGACAAGTTCCCAGTTTCTAAGGGTTTTGTCTGAGACTTGCAAGATTTTGCAAGCTTCTCGTGGTGTGACATATCTGGTCATCGCTAGGGGGTATTTTTGCGTTTTCCAACCATATTACCAGGTTCTACAATGATTTACCGGAATATTCTAAGAAATCGTTTACTTTGTAACATCAGTAAGCAGCAGCAGAAAGCCTAATGCCTTCTGCCTTGCAATTTCAGCCTTCTAGAAAAGTTCAGGTTTTTTGATAAACACAAAAAGTTAGAAAGGATCGAGCTTTGCGATATGATCTGGTGTCATCAGAAAGGTGGGCGGAAACCCCGTCGTTTTAAGACCGCTTTATATTAAACTATAGTTTGGTCAATGACCCACCCGCGACGATGGATTCAGACAGCCTAACGAGCGAAGTCCAGTACAACTGGCGGCGCAGACAAATCGGTAGACCGGGAAAAGAGGATAGGGCAATGGTAAACATCCCTGGAATCAAAACAACAGATAAGAATTCCTTTTAGGTATTCGACGCATAAAAACCGCTGGGCTAGCGGGGTTAGTCTGTGGAGCGAACATAAGACCAGAAAACTCCTTGTGGGTGGAGGCAGTTGCGATGAAGCAGAAACTCAAATCGTGAGGTTTGGGAATCACCGTGGCTTTAGTCCGGTGAGAATGTCAAAAGTCAATTCTTAAATTTTTCCAAAATTTAAGCCTGAGCTAGGGGCTGCCATCGTTAGGAGGTACTAAAGTGATTCGAGTCGCGATCAATGGTTTTGGACGTATCGGGCGCAGTTTTGCGCGCTGCTGGCTGGGCAGAGAAAACAGCCAGCTAGAGTTGGTAGCTATTAATGACACTTCCGATCCCAGAAGTAATGCTCACTTGCTCAGATACGATTCCATGATGGGAACGTTGAAGAATGTGGACATCAGTGCGGATGAAAATTCCATTACCCTAAATGGGAAGACAGTTAAATGCGTGAGCGATCGCAACCCGCTAAACTTGCCTTGGAAAGATTGGGGTATTGATCTGATTATTGAATCAACCGGCGTCTTCGTTGACCAAGCTGGTGCATCGAAGCATATCACTGCCGGCGCTAAAAAAGTGCTAATTACCGCTCCCGGCAAGGGTTCTGAAGTTGGCACTTATGTGATGGGAGTCAACCACCACAACTACAAGCACAGTGACTACACAGTCATCAGCAATGCTAGCTGTACTACCAACTGTCTGGCTCCTGTACTGAAAGTGCTGCACGAAAATTTTGGCATCGTCAAAGGCATGATGACCACTACCCACAGCTATACTGGCGACCAGCGCTTGCTGGATGCTAGCCACCGCGACTTGCGGCGGGCCCGGGCGGCAGCAATGAATATTGTGCCGACTTCTACCGGAGCAGCACAAGCTGTGGCTTTGGTGATTCCAGAATTGAAGGGCAAGTTAAATGGTATCGCCATGCGCGTCCCGACTCCTAATGTGTCGGTAGTTGATTTTGTGGCTCAGGTAGAGAAAAAGACTTTTACCGAGCAAGTAAATCAAGTGTTCAAAGAAGCCGCCGAAGGCTCCATGAAAGGGATTTTGGAGTACAACGATTTGCCTTTAGTTTCATGCGACTATCGCGGAAGTGATGCTTCTTCGATTCTGGATTCCAGCTTGACGCTGGTGATGGATGGCGACATGGTGAAGGTTTTGGCTTGGTACGACAATGAGTGGGGCTACAGTCAGCGGGTGGTTGACTTGGCTGAATTGGTCGCCGAACGTTGGGAAGGTTAGATCCCTGACTTCTTTCCGGCAGTCCAGCCGTCCGGCAGGGGTTGAAACCCCTGCCTCAAAGCTAAAGTCCTCTTAAGAGGACTGAGAAGAAGACTTTTAAACTTATTAGTCTTCTTAAAAAAAGTCAGAAGAAGACTTTTAAACTCATTAGTCCTCTTAAGAGGACTTTAGCTATTAGACAGGGAATTCATTCCCTGGCGGACTAGGGAGTGGCCGACAGTCAGCTTAAGTAAAATCCAAAATATGTAAGTTGGGTTGAACGATAGCAAACCCAACCTACTTCTTAGTCTGCGGAGGCAGATTTTGTTTGTGTAGGATCGGTTTCAACCGCCGAATCATCAAAGTAAATAGTTTATATGAAAAAAGCACTGATTTGTGGTATCTCAGGTCAGGACGGAGCTTATTTAGCTAAACTGTTGCTCGATCGAGGTTATGAAGTTTGCGGCACTTCCAGGGACGCCCAAATGTCTAGTTTCGGAAACCTGGCACGTTTGGGCATCCGAGACAGAGTAAAACTAGAATCTATGTCTCTCAACGATTTTCGCAGCGTCTTGCAAGTGCTTGCCAAAATAGAGCCAGATGAGGTGTACAATCTAGCAGGTCAAAGTTCCGTCGGTCTGTCTTTTGAACAGCCCGTAGAAACCCTCGAAAGCATTGCCACAGGCACATTGAATCTGTTAGAAGCAATTCGGTTTACAGGCGGAAAAATCAAACTTTACAACGCCAGTTCCAGCGAATGTTTTGGGGATACCGGAGGCAGTGCAGCCGATGAAAATACGCCTTTTCGCCCCAGAAGTCCTTACGCGGTAGCGAAAGCAACGGCATTTTGGGAAGTAGCAAATTATCGGGAAGCGTACAATTTGTTTGCGTGTTCTGGTATTCTATTCAATCACGAGTCGCCGCTGCGGCCGGAGAGGTTCGTCACCCAAAAAATTGTATCTGTGGTGTGCCGAATTGCTGCCGGCAGTTCCGAAAAACTGCATTTGGGAAATATTTCAGTGCAGCGGGACTGGGGTTGGGCGCCGGAATATGTGGAGGCGATGTATTTGATGTTGCAGCAGGAAGAACCTGACGATTATGTAATTGCAACGGGTGTAAGCTATCCTTTGGAGGAGTTTGTGCAGACAGCGTTTGTTGCTGCGGGTTTGGATTGGCAGGAACATTTAGTAACCGATGCGAGTCTCTACAGACCGACGGAGATTGCTGTAGGGAGGGGAAATCCGGGTAAGGCGAAGCAAAAGTTGGGATGGGAGGCGAAGTATAAGATGCCTGATGTAGTACGGATGATGGTGGAGGCGAGGATGGGTAAGGTGTGAGGATTTTTTCAGAAAATATAGCTCTTTGTTTGCAATAAATACCTGTTGTGAATTATCAGCGGTTGTGTACCATTTTCAAGATGTAAAAAAATGCAAGTAGTTATACTAGCCGGCGGTTTAGGTACTCGTCTCCGAGAAGAAACAGAATTTCGTCCTAAGCCCCTAGTTGATGTGGGCGGGCATCCGATTCTCTGGCACATTATGAAGACCTATGCCCACTACGGATTCCAGGACTTTATTGTGTGTTTGGGCTATCGCGGCAACATGATTAAGGAGTATTTCCTGAATTATGAAGCTATGAATAATGATTTTACTATTTGCTTAGGTCGCCAGAATTGCATTACTTATCACGAGGATCATAAAGAGCAAGATTTTAAGGTGACGCTGGCTGAAACGGGCCCGGACACTATGACTGGGGGGCGGGTGAAACGTGTGGAGAAATACATTACTGATGATACCTTTATGGTGACATACGGTGATGGAGTTGCTGATATCGATATTGGAGCTTTGGTGGATTTTCATAAGTCTCATGGTAAGCTGGCAACTGTTAGTACAGTGCGTCCGATATCTCGATATGGTATTTTAGATGTGGACAACCAAGGCAAAGTTCTGGAATTCACCGAAAAACCTCAAATAGATGGCTGGGCTAGTGCGGGATTTTTGGTACTTCACCGCAGCATATTTGAAGATTTGAGCGGGGATGATTGTTTTCTAGAACGGGAACCTCTAGAACGGTTATCGGCTCAGGGACAATTGATGGCTTACCGCCACCAAGGTTTCTTTTTTGCGATGGATACTTATCGCGAGTATAAATATTTGAATGAACTTTGGGATAATGGAGAGGCTCCTTGGAGGGTGTGGGAATGAGTGAATTTTGGCGCGATAGATCAGTATTGGTGACAGGTTGCACAGGTCTTTTGGGTAACTGGTTAGTGGCTGAGTTGCTGGAAAGAGGAGCCTTGGTAACGGGATTAGTCCGTGACTTGGTGCCGCAATCCCGACTTTATGCTGGAGAGTGGTATCGGCAAATTAATATCGTTCGCGGTTGTGTAGAAGATTTGTCAACGGTAGAACGAGCGATTAATGAGTATGAAGTAGATACGGTGTTTCACTTAGCAGCTCAGACAATTGTGGGAGTTGCAAATAGAGAGCCGCTGGCAACTTTTGAAACGAATATTAAAGGCACTTGGAATATTCTAGAAGCTTGTCGCCGCGTTGGAGGTGTGAGTCGAATTGTCATAGCATCCAGCGATAAAGCCTATGGAGACCAGCTAGTGTTGCCTTACAGCGAAACAACTCCGCTTCAAGGGGAACACCCTTACGATGTTTCTAAAAGCTGTGCTGATTTAATCAGTCGGGCTTACTACGTCAGTTACGGTTTGCCAGTGTGCATTACTCGCTGCGGCAACTTTTACGGCGGGGGAGACTTGAATTTTAATCGCATCGTTCCGTCTACAATTCGATCGGCATTACGAGACAAGCCGGTAGTCATCCGCAGTGATGGCACTTTTATCCGGGACTATTTCTATGCGAAAGATGGGGTTTTAGCTTATCTCCATTTGGCAGAACAAATGGACAGGAAAGAAATTTTGGGAGAAGCATTTAATTTCAGCAACGAGTTGCAAATTTCAGTGCGGGGCATGGTAGATAAGGTTTTGAAATTGATGGACAAGACTCATTTAGAGCCGGTCGTATTGAATCGGGCTAAGAATGAAATCAAACATCAGTATCTCTCGGCAGATAAGGCGCGAAAAATGCTCGGTTGGGAGTCTAAGTATCCTCTAGAAGAAGGGCTGAAAGAAACAATTGAATGGTATCAAAACTTTTTGATGGAGGAAAACACCTGTGTCATCAGCGTGTGATTGAGGATTTCTGTGACTCTGGTTTTAATTTTCTTTCTCTTATTTGATAGTCAAGGGGGCTAATTCGGTGCCATCTAAATGTCGTTTTTGCAGTCACCCATTGGAGCATACTTTTGTAAATCTGGGGATGTCGCCGCTCGCGAATGCTTTTCTATCTCAAGCTCATCTCAATTGTGCAGAGAAATTCTATCCGCTTCATACTTATGTTTGTGCTAATTGTTTTTTAGTGCAGTTAGAAGAGTTTGAATCCCCGGATAGCATCTTCAGCGATTATGCTTATTTTTCTTCCTATTCAGACTCTTGGCTGCGTCATGCTCAGAAATACACAGAGTTGATGGTGCAGAGGTTTGGATTTGACGAAACCAGTCAGGTAATTGAACTCGCTAGCAATGATGGCTACTTACTCCAGTATTTTCAGCAGGAAGGAATTCCCGTATTGGGGATTGAACCGGCTGCAAATGTAGCCAAAGTAGCTGAGGAAAAAGGCATTCCCACTTTAGTTAAGTTTTTTGGCGTGGAAACGGCTAAAGAGTTGGTTTCCCAAGGCCAACGGGCAGATTTGTTGCTGGGAAATAATGTGTTGGCTCATGTGCCTGACTTGAACGATTTTGTGGCGGGGATGAAAATTCTCCTGAAACCAAACGGCGTCTTGACAATGGAGTTTCCTCATGTATTGCAATTAATTCAAGACAATCTGTTTGACACGATTTACCACGAGCATTTCTCTTATTTTTCGCTGTTGACGGTTGAGAAAGTTTTTGCAAGTCACGGTTTAACTTTGTTTGATGTGGAGGAATTACCGACGCACGGCGGTTCTCTGCGGATTTACGGGAGGCATGAGGATTTTGAGAGTATACCAGTTGGCGATCGTATTTCCCAACTGAAAGCTAAGGAAGTGCAAGCAGGGCTAAATCAGATTGAAATTTATGCAGGATTTTGCGAACAGGTTAAGTTTACGAAGCGCCAAATGCTCAGTTTCCTAATTGAGGCCAAAAACCAGGGCAAATCAATTGCGGGCTACGGTGCGCCGGCGAAGGCTAATACGCTGCTGAACTATTGCGGTATCCGCACGGATTTAATTGATTATACGGTGGATTTAAGCCCGCACAAGCAGGGTTTGTTTTTGCCGGGAACTCAGATTCCGATATATCATCCAGATAAAATTCGGGAGACTAAACCGGATTATTTGGCTATCTTGCCTTGGAACATTAAAGATGAGATAGTAAGTCAGATGGATTATATCCGCGAGTGGGGAGGTAAGTTTGTGGTGCTGGTTCCTCAAGTGGAGGTAATAGGGTGAAGTTTACTGAAACGAAGCTTAAGGGAGCTTATGTTATTGAGGTAGAGCCCCTAGCAGATGAGAGGGGATTTTTTGCCCGCAGTTGGTGTCAAAAGGAGTTTGCAGAACATGGTTTGAATCCTAACCTCGTGCAGTGCAATATTTCTTTTAACCTGAAAAAAGGTACTTTGCGGGGGATGCACTACCAGGCTAAACCTCACGAGGAAGCGAAGTTGGTTAGATGTATCAAAGGGGGAATTTATGATGTAATTATAGATTTGCGTCCCGATGCTCCTACTTTTCAAGAGTGGTTTGCAGTAGAGCTAAACTCGGAAAATCGCAAGATGATATATATTCCTGAAGGTATGGCTCACGGCTGTCAAACTTTGGCAGATAATACGGAAGTTTTTTACCAGATGTCGGAATTTTATTATTCTGAATTAGCAAGGGGAGTGCGGTGGGATGATCCGACTTTTAGTATTGATTGGCCGGAGATATCTCAGCGCGTAATTTCGGAAAAAGATCGAAGTTTCCCGGATTTTGTGTTATGAAAAAAGTCCTGGTTACCGGTGCGGGGGGTTTTGTTGGCAGGCACTCGCTAAAGACGCTGGTGGAACGAGGGTTTGAGGTTCATGCTGTCGCTTCTAAGACTTTGCCGACTGTCAATTCGGATTGTACTTGGCATCTGGCAAATTTGTTAGACTATACATCCATTAGGGAGTTAGTTTGTCAAGTAAAGCCAACATATTTGTTGCACTTTGCCTGGTGTTATACGGTACCTGGACAATACTGGAAATCTGAGGAGAACTTTTTGTGGGTGCAGGCTAGTTTAGAATTATTGAGGCAATTTCGAGAGCAAGGGGGCCAAAGAGTAGTGATGGGCGGAACCTGCGCCGAGTATGATTGGAAGTATGGTTATTGCTCGGAATTTATAACGCCGAGAAATCCAGATACTCCCTACGGTATTTGTAAAAAAGCTTTGCAGGAGATTGTGAATTCCTATTCCGAGACGACAAACCTCAGCAGTGCTTGGGGACGTATTTTCTTTCCATACGGTGCTTACGAGTATCCAAATCGGCTGGTTGCTTCAGTAATTCTTTCTCTGTTAAAGGGAGAGCCTGCTCGCTGCTCTCACGGTAATCAAATCCGGGATTTTCTGTATGTACAGGATGTGGCTGATGCTTTTGTGGCTCTTTTGGAGAGTGAGGTGACGGGTGCTGTTAATATTGGCTCGGGACAGCCGATCGCGATTAAAGAGGTTGTTTATAAAATAGCTGATCTAATTGGGCGATCGGATTTAGTGCAGTTAGGTGCTATTCCGTCTGCTCCGAAAGAAGCGCCGTTGTTAGTGGCGGATGTGACTCGTTTATCTAATGAGGTGGGTTGGCTACCAAAGTTGAATTTGGAAGTTGGATTAAAGCAAGCTATAATCTGGTGGGAAAATCAGCTTTTGTCCTCAAAAACAGGTGTCTAAGATTCGTTACCTAAATACAATTATAACTAGGACAAATCATGAAATTAACGCTAGATACAGATGCCCAAAAATTGATTCAAGAAATAGACGGTGAGTGTCAAACTATCCCGCTCTATTCTAAGGAAGCTTTTGAACTCATTTCTCACTACTGGGTGAAATTAGGCTGGAATCAAAAATATACCTACAATTTCAGTTGGCTGGGACGGCCAATCATTCAACTCCCTGAAGACATGATTCGGATTCAGGAAGTTATCTATCAGGTTAAACCCGATGTAATTATTGAAACCGGGGTGGCTCACGGCGGCTCGCTGATTTATTATGCTAGCCTGTTTAAAGCAATGGGCAAGGGTAGGGTTGTAGGAATTGATATTGAAATTCGCCCCCACAACCGCAAGGCGATAGAGGAACACGAACTGTCATCGTTCATTACTTTAGTGGAAGGTAGTTCTACAGATACCAGTATTGTAGATCAGGTGAAAAAACTGGTAAATCCAGCGGAGACTGTCTTGGTGAGTCTTGACTCGTGTCACACAAAACAGCACGTTGCTGACGAGTTAGAGGCTTATTGCAGTTTGGTGACACCAGGCTCCTATATAATTGCCACCGATGGGATTATGAAGGATTTGGATGATGTGCCACGGGGGAATCATGAGTGGCACTGGGATCATCCTACTGCAGCGGCGGCTGAGTTTGCAGAAAAACATCCTGAGTTTGTGTTGGAGCAACCTAAATGGCCGTTTAGCGAGAGCGATTTGACGGAGAATGTGACTCACTGGCCAGGGGCTTGGTTAAAGCGAAAATAACAAAATTAGACTCGTTTTGGCAAGTTTTGTAAGATTTGCATGAGTTCGTTGTAAATCACTTGCCAATCACAATCATAATTGCGAGTCATTGCATCAGGGTTATTCTCATCCTCAGTGATATATTCTTTAGATATCAACACTGGCAGTACAGCATTTTCTCGATAAACAGGTGAAAATGAGTCCTCAACCGCATCAGAGTAAGCCTTATTTCCATGACCTACCCCAGGCTTGCTTGCTATCCAGGTTACAAAAGTCATTCCTGTTCCAAATGGTACTGCATAAAGGTCGATTGCTTCGGCCCAGATAATGGTTTCATAAATGGGATGACCAATGGTGCTGTAAGTTGTAATTTCATGCGGAAGGAGATTGAGAATAGGTTGTAAACAATCTTGCTCTAATGCCTCGATATGGGTCTCATTAGATGCATTCTCATGATCTCTTTCAGGTACAGACCAACCATCAAATACAACAGCTAAGTTAGGAAAATTTGTATGCAGGCTTTTAATAATGTTGGCTGTACCTTCTATTTGAGAGAACCAAGTTCTTTTATAGTTCCGAAGTGTAATCCAAAGTAAAGGAAAGTGATTCTTAGCCATTTCTACTTTTTCTAAAAAATCTTGAGAACATTTTTCAACAGAACTCTGATATATCTTCTTGGCTAGTTCTTCTTCTATAAAAGTGTCTGTGAGTCGGACTGCGAATAAATTATTTTCTATAATATTTTTGAAAATAACCTCAGTACAGCAGCTATCTAGGCGGATGATTTTATCGGACGGTATGCTTGGGAAAATGTCGTCAACCATAATATACTCATGGGAACCAACCAAGAACTTATCAATATTATTGAGGGTTCCATTTTTATACAAATAGTAAATTCCTGAGCATTCATTCCAGACATAATGTCCTACATTATAAGCTATACCTAAAACAGCACAAACCCCTTTTTTTTCTTGATAGAGATAGGCTTTAAATTGTTGCCAATTACTCAAAACATAACTTTTGAATAAATTAATTACACCCGTAAAATTTCCCCCAGGAAAGTTGTCCAAAACAATGATCAGTTCTTGGTTAGGCAAATAAATACACTGCTTAGTTCCCATCCAATCACCATACATTAAATAAAATACTTCTTTCCCCACAAAACGATATAATATAAATGGCTCAACATAAAATGACTGGTTTGATCGCAGAATTTTACCCGTGAAAGGGCAGACTGAATAAACAAAACCCGTTTCTACTATGCTTTGCTGTAGATTAATAGCTTTGTCCCACTGAAAATACCGAGACATTTTGGGATGTCTTTTTACCTTTCTTGAAAGCTGAAATCCTTGGTGGTCATCAAAACTATTGATATAGATTTCCTCCAAACCAATATTTTCTTGCTTGATCAAGCCTAAATTCTCTATAGATAAACCGAGATTTTCTAAAAGCGAGCGATCTGAATCATTTAAATTCCAAAGATTAACAACTGTATATTGACTACTATTGACAAAATATTCATAGGCTGAATTTTGACTAATTTCAGATGAGTAATACAGATTTACTGTATCAAGCGGTCTTAATTCATTTAGTCCATCCCATATTAAATCGTATGTTTTTTGATTGTTCCTTAATAGAATCTTGGGAATATTTTGGAAACAAGCGATGGCCTCATCCATTCGGTTGGCTTCTGCCAAATAAAGACCGAGTTGATGATAAATAGTGATTGCTTCTTCATGTTTTCCTTGTGTTGTCAAAGCTTCTACTAAACCCTTGTATAAGGGGTGATGATAGGGGTATAATTCAATGGCACGACGATAACAATTAACAGCTTCTTCTAAACCAACGGTCATGTAGGAACGTTTCAACAACGTCTGAAATTCTGCCAAACCCTCCCGCCAAACTTTTATCCCCAGTTCCCGACTATGACCCGGAGTTTGTAGCCAATTAATGCAACCTTGTTTTTCCGCTTCCGAAAGAGAACGTCTCAGATAAACTTTATACCATTCGACGGTATAAGTAGCATCATCCAGGTGGGAGGTAGCCTGCAAAAATGCTTGGTCATTGAGAAAACATACTGCCGGTAATTCTGGGTCAAATACTTGGTAGTCTTTATGGGTAACTTCGGCCAAGTTATATTCGGAAAAAAAGGTCTCAGGGTTCTCCATTACCCACTGATAGATAGCTTCCCCTAGCTGATAGTGACATTCATAGTCTTGAGGATTCAATTCTAGGGAACGACGATAGGTGGCGATCGCCTCATTCCAATTTTTTTGTTGTGATAGGAGTTTTCCTAACTGCTGGTAAAGTTTTTCAGTCAATCCGCGATAGACAGCGATCGCTTCCTCTAGTTTGCCTTCTTGTTGCAGTTGGTTTGCCTTGTTGACTTCTGTTACAGTAATTTCTGAGTTCATCTTACTTTCGTTTTTGGGGGCTAACAATTTTAGGAGTTAAGTTTTCCGACACAGACTCTAAATTTCTCTGAGTAGTTATTGTTTATGAGCGTAAGAAAAGTTGATATTTGTTGCCTTTACTTTCCACGAACAATTAATATCTGTTCGGGTTCAACGAATTGATAATTTTCAGAGTTTCATTGTAAACAATTCTCCAATCGAAATCATAATTTTGACAGCCTACTGATAAAATATAAGGTGAAGCTTGTTGATCGACGATACACTCAACAGGCACAAAGACCGGGGGTACGACATTTTCGCGACTATAAGTTACTTGTTCTCTCAGAGGTTCTGTATTTATTGAACTGTTTGCGTGCATCACACCAGGTTTATTAGCAATCCATGAAACGGCTGTACTTCCTGATGAAAGTGGTATAACATATAAATCAATAGCATAAGCCCAGACAACTTTCTCATAGCTCATGCTACCAATTGTACTATAAGCCTGTATATCAGGTGGTAAAATTTCTAAAATTTCTTGCTCGGTGGCTTGATCCTTAGCAATCATTAACTCTCCACGCTCATCCTCTCTTTCTATCCGAGACCAACCATCAAAGACAACTCCTAGACCAGGAAAATCCACGGCGAGACTTTTGATAATATTAACGATTCCTTCTACTTGAGAAACCCAAGATTTATCATGGCTGCGAAGACCAAACCACAGCAAAGGAAAGTGTTTATTTTTGGCTCCCTCTACTTCAGCTAAAAATTGTGGAGAGCACCTTTTTAAAGAACCCTCGTATATCCTAGTTGCCAGTGTTTCTCTAACAAAAACATTGTCAACTCTAACGGCTAAATAATTATTTTCAATAATAGCCTTAAACATACTTTTTTTATCCGGAATTCTGATTATCTTGTCAGCAATTTCGGGGAAAGCATCAGCGACATTAAAATACTCATTTGGTTCGATTAATATTTTATCGAGTTTATCCAAAAGACCATTATCCGACAAAAATTGAAGTCCAGTTACTTCATTCCAAAAATAGTGTCCTATGTTCGTCAGTAAGCCTAAAATTGCCACTACGCCTTTTTTCTGGGGTTTTGAGATATATTTGAGGCTGTGTTGCCAACAACTAACCATATAGCTTTTTAATCGGTTAATAATTGCTTGTTCAGAACCTTGGAGAAATGGATTGAGGTGAATAATTAGCTCTAAACGGGGAAAATAAATGAACATCTTTGGGCCCCAAAAGTGTCCAACGATTAAATAATAAATTTCACAGCCAACAAACCGATAACTCATCATGGGTAGCCATGCTACATCATAAAAGGATTGCTCTGACCTAATAACCTGACCGCTCAACGGGCAAACTGAATAAATATAACCTGTTTCTACGATACTTTGTTGATAAATATTCGGTTGATTCAAATGGGATTGATATATAAATTTATAATTATTTTGCTTGGGTAATTGTTGAGAAAGCCTAATATTTTTTGTTTCAGCAAAATAATTAATATATATTTCTTCTAAGGTGAGATTATCTTGGGCAATCAACTGCAAATTTGTTAGTAAAAATCCATTCTTTTCTAGAAGAGCTTTGTCTTTTTCCGTTAAAGACGAAAGGTTCATAATAGTATATTGACTGGTTTCATGGAAGTATTGTTCAATAGCTTCAGGTTGAAGGTCAGTGGGATAATAGGAATCTGAGGCTTCCAGGGGAGCCAATTGATTTAATCCTTGCCAAAGCATCTCGTACATCTTTCCTTCGTGAAGGGGTGGATGGGTATCTTGTTGAAAACAGGCTACTGCTTCTACTATCTTGCCCTCTTCTGCTAACTTGAGACTTAATTGATGGTAGAGAACGAGAGCTTGCTCATGTTGGCCTTGTTTAGTAAACACTTCTGCTAAGCGATAGTATGATGAATGATGATTGGGAGACAATTCAATCGCACGATGATAACACTTGACAGCCTCTTCTAAACCAACTATCGTGAAGGAAAATTTTAGCAAAGTCTGAAATTCTGCTAAGGTTTCTCGCCAAACTTTTAACCCCAATTCCCGGCTATGACCCGGAGTTTGTAGCCAATTAATGCAACCTTGTTTTTCCGCTTCCGAAAGAAACCGTCTTAGATAAACTCTGTACCATTCCACTGTATAAGTAGCATCATCCAGGTGGGCGGTAGCTTCCAAAAAGGCTTGGTCATTGAGGAAACAGACGAACGGTAATTCTGGGTCAAATAGTTGGTAGTCTTTATGAGGATTCTTAGCCAGATTGTATTGAGAGAAAAAGGTTTCTGGGTTTTCCATTACCCGCTGATAGATAGCTTCCCCTAGCTGATGGTGACATTCATAGGCTTGAGGATTCAGTTCTAGGGCACGACGATATGTGGCGATTGCCTCATCTAGTCTTCCCTGCTCTACCAAAATATTTCCTAACTGCAACCCGACTTCCCAGTTATCGGGTAGAATTTGCAAAAGATTGTGAAAAGCTTCTACGTTGTCTGGATTGAGTTCTATAATGTGGCGGTAGGAGGCGATCGCTTCTGCTAAAGCGGACTGATTTCGCTGTTGCAGTGCATTGGCCAAGGCAGAATGAATCCAATCAGCATCAGGGTTCAACTCACTGGCACGGCGGTAAGCAGCGATAGCCTCATTTAGTTGACCCAATTTTGCTAAACTATTACCTAGTCCCACGTAAGTCCCAAAATGCTCGGGATTGAGTTCAAGCGCCCGGCGGAAGGCTGTAGCCGATTCTTCCCACTGTTGCTGTTGCGCTAGGGCATCGCCTAAGTGGTGGTAACTCCAACAAAAATCAGGTTTGAGTTCTATTGAATGACGGTAGGCGGTAACGGCTTCATCCCATCGATTCAGTTTCGCGAGGGTTTCTCCCATGTGGTGGTGTGTCCAGGGATCGTCGCTATTTAGCTCAAGTTTCCGATGGTAAGCAGCGATCGCTTCTTCTAGATTACCTTCCTCTTGCAATTGCCGATCCTTGTGGAATTCGCTCATAGCCGTATCATCCTTATATCTGTGATTACTTTTTATCTACAAATATTAAATTATCAGTTTAAACTGAATGACCCTACGCTTCGCAGCACTAGCTTGTTTATATTACCTGCTTTTACCACAGAAAGTTAAAGGGAATTATGTCTGTTGTTGGGGAGTAGGATAAAGTGATCGCGCGCCGTGTCCAAAACATCTAAGTTTGAGGTTTAGGGTAATGGCTTTCTGCC
This sequence comes from Microcoleus sp. AT8-B5, assembly GCF_036705565.1. Taxonomy (NCBI): domain Bacteria; kingdom Bacillati; phylum Cyanobacteriota; class Cyanophyceae; order Oscillatoriales; family Microcoleaceae; genus Microcoleus; species Microcoleus sp. AT8-B5. The sequence goes on along the minus strand of NZ_JAUBUY010000033.1, from coordinate 46,771 downwards.
GTAACAACGTCTTCTAGGGTGACATCCCATCTAAATTTTTCAGGATTCACCTCAGCCACTTTTCTGGCAAGGATGGCAACACCACCAAATCCTGGGTGAGTTGCTAATTTCTCTTGACCTGGAATAAAAGTATCTAAATGCATTCGCAAAGGAACATAAAGGCTCGATCCGATCACCTCAAATCCCAAAGCAGGAGAAAATAAAACCTTAAGACCTTCGTCTGAAAAACGCCAGAAGTCCCACGGGCTTTCGTGGAGAGGCCAGGAAAAGTGCGTGCTCTGAAAGGTGATTCCGCCTATCTCTAGTAACTTATTAATTTCCATCGCCACTACCCAAGGCATGGCTAAGTGTTCAAAAACAGACAAGGAAAAAATAGCATCAAACCGCTGATTACCAAAATATTGAGATAGTTTGTGAGCGTCCCCTACCACATCTGTGTTGGCGTCTGGATAATAGTCAAATCCCGTGTAGGAGGATGCACCAGGAAACAAAGACCTTTTGCTAACGCTTCCTGGACTGACTATCCGCGAACCTATTTCTAGAACTCGTAAATGACCGTCATTCACCTGCTTGATAAAATCAACAAACAAACCTGTATCATCATTTGTAAAAGTAGCTGAATCATAAACTCCTGGTTTCCCTCCAGCAAAAGCCACAATTTTATGATGTATTTCCCTTTTTGTTTTCGCCTTAAAGGTGACTTGATGCTGGGCGACTCTCGGCAGATATGCTATGAAACCGCAGTTATGGTTGTGGTTGTATTGTGGGTAAGCTGCTACCACATCTGGGCGCGAATGCCACGATATAATTGGCACGCAATTATCTTCTACACAAATTTCTACTCCTTCAAGTACCCCTTCCTTCTTGCCTAAAATCCATCCTTGGAGTCCGAGTCCGCAGTCATTCGACCAGGAGTAATCGATCGCCAATATTAAGTTTTCGTCTTGTTCTAAGATGGCCATAAAATTTAGTGATAACCTTACTTTCCAGGCTGTTTTTTTTAGCGGCATCGCTAAAACTATAAAACTTAGCTAAGCCTGCATATTCCATGAACCTAAAGATGATTACTCAGATGTTAAACTGGCTTTCAATTGGCTATTTTCCTGAGAATCATAACAATTTCTATAGAATTTTCTTGGAATAATTCTATAGTAAAACCAAAGCCTAGCTGTTTCTGACAGTAGAATAGCCACTCAGAGAAAGTCTCTGATGTCCAGACGTGAAAATGGATGCTGTAATCTATGTTTATTAAAGCTTGCTGGCGCGCCAACACCTGTTCTTCAGGAAATTTCTCTACCAGTCTCACGTACTCATGGTAATGAGATACCTTAGACCATTCCGGCCCCTCTTTGTAGTCCCGAATTAAATGGTCGAGGGAAGTCAGGGGGCGATCGACATCAAAGATATAGCGCTTGTCCGGTACGCCCATGTAAACGATTCCTCCGGGTTTGACAACTCTCAAAAAGTTTTCTAGAGCGCCGATCGGGTTTTGACAGTGTTCTATCATGTGATTGGCAATGACAAAATCCCAAGAATTATCAGCTATGGATGACAGAGTTTCGCCATTATCTACAATGTCTGCTTCTATGAGATTGGTTCCATTTAATTCTGGGTATTGTTTTCTCAGTTCACTAACCGACATTCGATCGACGTAATAAACCTTTACAGTATCTGGAACTTCCAGAGGAGCATGAAGAGCTCCCACCTCTATTCCCTTCCCGCTTAGGTATTTAAAAGCTATATCTCTCCGTACTTGCATGAGCGCTGTAAGATCCACAGTCATCCTCTCCTTAAAAAATTGCTCAATCTCGATCAACTTTAATTTAATTTTTTGTGTGCCGAGTTCAGTGCTTCACTCTGATACAGAAGTTGGGCTTTGAGTCAAGGGCACGCGGGTAGAGCCCGATCGACCTTTCTAGTTTACCCGATCGCGCGGGGAATGTCGATCGATTGAGTGCGATCGTCTTCGTGTGTAGATTTTGGGGTAATATTTATTGTTAAGCTCGATGGCAAGCGGGCAAGGGGGCGATCGCCCATATATAATACCTGGTTTTGCGGGAACATCCTCATAGGGCTGAAGTCTGATATCCTTGGCAAGGCAACGGATTGAGTTCATTTGGAGTTCATTGGGGCGATCGGGCAAAACTTACCCTATGTAGTAGAATGGGATACAAAAGCCCGATCGCGACAAAAGTAAATTATGTTTGAGAAAATTTTGTAGCGACAGAGATCATTAACCCAACGATAGATGATTTTCTAAAATACAAGAAAGTGATTTAATTATGGAACCAGAGTATCCTACAGCCAATGATTGGTATAAAGCTCATCGACCGGAGTTAAAAAAATATCGGGGTGAGTGGATAGCTTATACTAACAAAGGGGTGATTAGTCACGATCGCGATTATCGAAAGATGAAGGACGAGATTCCTGCTAATACACCTAAATTGGGTTATGTGATCGATCGAATACATGAAAGCGAGTTTATTGAACCTGTGAAGTTTTATCCTGTCAGAATGAGGTCTTTGAAATCTCATGATTGGCAGCCCAGATATGAAGTTGCCCTCAAAGTTCAGAACTCGGAAAATGTCCAAATACTGGTGGATTCTGGAGCCGAACTTAGCTTGATTACGAAAAAACTGGGTGAAGATTTGGGTTTGAGTAGAACTACTGGAGAGGTTATCAGTAAAGCTGAAGGAGTTGGTGGCAGTATTGAATATCTGTTACGAGATATTGAAATGGAGTTGGATGGTCATATTTTTACGGCTCCTGTAGCTTGGGCACAAACTGATTTTTGTCAAGAGGTTCTTTTAGGGAGAGAGGTAGTATTTGACTTGTTTGATATAGAATTTAAGCAAGCTGAGGAGACGATTATTTTTAAGCGGCGATCACAGTGAACTGCCTCGATCGAGTTTAAGTTAATTTTGTATGTGCCGAGTCCAGTGCTTCACTCTGATGCAGAAGTTGGGCTTTGAGTCAATGGCACGCGGGTAGATCGCGATCGACCTTTCTAGTTTACCCGATCGCAGGTGTTGATCGATCGCTTGAGTGCGATCGTCTTCCTGTGTTGATTTTTGGGGTAATATCTATTGTTAAGCTCGATGGCTTAGGGCTTGGGGGCGATCGCCCATCTATAATACCTGGTGCCTGCGGGAACATCCTCAGAGGGCTGAAGTCTGATATCCTTGGGAAAGCAACGGCTTGAGTTCATTTGGAGTTCATTGGGGGCGATCGGGCAAAAATTACCCTCATTTGTGGTAAGCTTCTGAGAAACCCTTTTTACGAGTAGGTTGTCCTAGGGCGACAGGGAGTTAAAAAATTCCTGTTACGTGATGTTTCTGTTGATCGGGAATGAGTTTTAGACGGATATCTAGAGGTGGTTATTTGAGGTTGTAGTAGAATGGGTTACGAAAGTGCGATCGGGAATATGGAAAATTATACTTTAGAGGATTTGGTGACAGAAGCCTTTGGTTGTTTGGCGTTGAATTGACAGGAATATATGGTTAAAGCATCAGTAAAAATAAAAAATATGACACTTGAATTTTCTGACGAGAGTCTCTTACAGGGAAAAAACCTAATATTTTTAATTTCTCAGCCTCGTGCTGGGTCAACATTAACACAACGGATGTTGGGCAGCCACTGTGAAATTCATACAGTTTCTGAACCTTGGTTAATGCTTCATCCTTTATATGCTCTGCGCTCAGAGGGATATGAAGTAGATTATAATGCTCAATGGGCTAGGAATGCTGTTGAAGGTTTTGTGGACGAATTACCAGATGGGAAAGAAGCTTATTTCAATGGTTTGCGCCGGATGTATTCCTACTTGTATAACTGTGCAGCCACCAGTTCAGGAAAAAGTTATTTTTTGGATAAAACACCGCGCTACTATTTGATCATCTCGGAACTTTACAAAACTTTTCCAGAAGCGCATTTTATTATTTTACTGCGAAATCCTTTGGCCGTTTTATGTTCGATGATCAATACTTGGACGCAAGACGACTACTTTAAACTCCATCTGTATAAGCAAGATTTGTTAGAAGCTCCCGCTCGTTTAATCGATGGTATAAACTTATTAAATAATAAGTGCATGGTATTACATTATGAATGGTTGCTGTTGAATCCCGAATCGGAAGTAAATAAGATTTGTAGCTGGTTAGGAATTCAATCTTCACCCGAAATGATCGATTATGGAATAGTAAAAGATTACCCTGTTTGGAGATATGGAGATCAGAAGAAGGTGTACCAGGACACCAAACCAGACTCCCACAATTTAGATAAATGGATTATGGCTCTAGAAAATCCTCAAGTGTGGAGAATAGTAAATGATTATTTAGAATTTTTAGGAGTGGAAAAATTCCTTCAACTGGGTTATTCTTACGAAGAAATGCGAAATCTCCTGGATGCAAAACGTCCTCAATGGTTTGATTTATGGCGCACCCTTCCCCTAGACGTACTGGTAGAAGACCCGCAAAACAGTAAAGACTGGAAAGATCAACAGTATTTTACCAAACTAATTTCATCAATTCATCAATTCATTGAGTAGAGTGGGGACATAATAATGAGTGATTCAGAAAACAAGTTTTCGACTAAGCCTTATGGACTTCCCAAGCATAATCAGGGGGAATGGCAATACTATCAAAGTCAACTGCATCAAACTCAGGGGGAAGTGCAACAGTGGCAGAGTCAACTCCAGGCGACTCAGGAGGAATTGCAGCAGTCGCAGAGTCAACTCCAGGCGGCTCAGGAGGAGTTGGAACAGCATAAGGCTCGCCTAAATCAAACTCAGGGGGAAGTGCAACAGTATCAAAATCAACTGCATCAAACTCAGGAAGTATTGGAACAATTCCAAGATCAAATGCAACAAGCTGAGACACTGTTGCAAGAGTATCAAGTTCAACTGCATTCGACGCAGACAGAGTTGGAGCAATCTCAGTTACAACTGCATTCGACGCAGGCAGAGTTGGAGCAAGCTCAGTCACAACTGCATTCGACGCAGGCAGAGTTGGAGCAATCTCAGTCACAACTGCATTCGACGCAGGCCGAGTTGGAGCAGTCGCAGTCACAACTGCATGCCACTGAGGCAGTATTGGAGCAGTCGCAGTCACAACTGCATGCCACTGAGGCAGTATTGGAACAGTCGCAGTCACAACTACATCAGAATAGAGCAGAGTTAGCACACAAGAATTCTCAACTGCATCAGAGTGAGTGGGAATTAGAGCGAACTCGTTTTCAACTGCATCAAACTCAGGCAGAATTAGCACAGTCTCAGGCAGAATTAGCAGAGTGCAACTCCCAAGTAGAGCACATTCAGTTGGAAGCGGAGCGATTGGGTTCTCACATTGGACAAGTTCAGGAAGAATTAGAACAGTCGCAGTCTAAAGTTCGCAGCAGTAGCATGGAATTGAAGCGATCGCACTCTCAACTTTTCCAGGTTCTAGGAGAATTGGAACAGTCCCAAGCTCAGCAGCGTCAGACAGAAGCAATTTTGCAGCAGTCACAGTCTCAAAACCATCACCTTCAAAATGAATTGAAGCGGTTCTACTCTCAACTTGTCCAAGTTCAGGAAGAATCTCAGCATTATCAGTCTCAACTTGTCCAAGTTCAGGAAGAATCTCAGCATTATCAGTCTCAACTTGTCCAAGTTCAGGAAGAATCTCAGCA
>NZ_JAUBUY010000033.1:16610-41013 GCF_036705565.1 Microcoleus sp. AT8-B5 | reverse complement strand
TTATCAGTCCCAACTTGTCCAAGTTCAGGAAGAATCTCAGCATTATCAGTCTCAACTTGTCCAAGTTCAAGAAGAGTCTCAGCATTATCAGTCTCAACTTGTGCAAGTTCAGCAAGAATTGGATAGAGCCCATTTCCAGCAATATGCGCTTAGCGATACAGGTGTCGAAAGTCAGATGCGGTACACCCTTCTAGTGTGGGATGCGTGGTATGCTTACCAAAGTGGCGATTTGAAGAAAATGCAACAGTGTTTGCACGGCTCTTTGAAATTTGCACCTATTTCACGAACCGAGTCTGTAGTCAACTGGCTAGAGAGTTTCTGCCAATTCTCGGTGGACAAGGGACAAGCCTTTGATACTTATGCGTTGACCAACTCACAAGAGTGGAAACAACTCATGCAAGGGAAATTTACTGTCAGTCATACCTGAGTCATCTTCTGCTAGGGATTGCGTCAATATACTCGGAAAAACAACAAACTCAGTAATTCGCACAGTGATTAAACGCGGGAAACAAATAAACAATTAGCTGAAGCCCATGCTGAAGGAGTAGTATATGTTTTTATGTGGCGATCGCCCACATAAGGCCAAACCCTATGGTTACAACTTGCGAAAAAAAGCAATCGAAGCCATCGGGCAAGATGGTATGAAAAAGATTGAAGTCAGTCAATTGTTCAATATTAGTCGGAACACCATTAACTTATGGCTGAAGCGACAAGCCGAAACGAATGACTTTCAATCTCTGCCCAATTAACCGCCTGGTAATCAGCATAAAATTACAGACGGGGAAAAATTCCGTGAATTTGTCAAAATTCATGGGGGTAAAACCCAAATGGAAATAGCTAAACTTAAGGGTGTCTTACGCCTTGCGTCCCAACCGCCTTGGCGGTGGCTATATATCGTATAATGCAAGATTAAGTCTAAGCAATCTTGACCAATTGATTTTCTCAGTCTTAGGTATTGCCTAAAGGCGCGGTAATCAAGTAAAATAAATAAGTTAACCCAGCAAAGGAGGTTGTTAGAATGTCCGTTTTTCTTCCTAGTCTCAAAAAAAATGGCTATTTGGATCAAATTCACATAACTATTTGTATAGTTGGTTCTCGTAAGCTCAAAGAATTTGGTCAAATTTATAATATTTATGCCAGTCAAGGATGGGGTTTGCTAGCTCCGAATTTAACTGTATATGGTTTTGATGCAGATGAGGAAGCGTGCAATGACATGAACAATGAACTAGAATCTCAAAGCATTAGCTGGACTGAGAAGCATTTCCCTTATGCTTTATGGGATACATCCGGCAAAGCTACACTTTACATAACTAACTATCAGGCTTGTAGCTCTTTATACCATCCTAATCTTGCTTACATTAATCGTTTTGGAGGTGATGCAAATATAATGTATAAAGTTATATCAACAGTAGAAGTACAAACAACTACTTTAGATGAGGTTTTGATAGCTTCTAAAGATCACTTTAGAGAAATTGACTATTTACAAATTGATGTTCAAGGTGGTGAACTGAATGTTTTAAAAGGAGCTGTTACTTCTCTTAAAAATGTTTTAGCTGTAGTTGCAGAAGTAGAATTTATGCAGGTATACAAAAATCAGCCCTTATTTAGTGATGTAGACGTTTATCTTAAGGAGCAAGGTTTTAGCCTTTTTGATTTAGTTGGAATGTATAGAACCTATAGTGAAAAAATACCATTTCCTTTATCTGAAAATCATCCAGGTCGATTATTGTGGGGAGATGCTTACTACTTTCATGATTTATTAGCTAAAGAAGAAACGAGTTTTTTAAAAACACCAGAAAAACTTCTTAAGCTAGCTTGTATTGCGGATGCTATGAAATTTTATGACTATGCAATGGAATTACTTGTGCATCTCACGCTGAATTATGGAAATTCAAACGAAAATTATAATTTTTCTAAGGTTATTTTTGAAAGTATAGAGCTTTTACCAGAAGAATTAAAGATTAAAATTATATCTCTCCCTATTAGTATAAAGTTAAAAGAATTGGAAGCTATTTAATCATAAATTTATGAGCTGATTTTTAGCTGATAGACTTGTGTTTTTATTGGCTAAATATTGATTTAGTGGATTTAGATAATGTCTCAAGCGTAAATAATTCAACTATCATTAAGTGAGAATGAAAAGCATGAATAATAAATTTAATATCGACAATCATTCACAAGATGGCAATAATATTCGCCTCAAACAGATTAAGTCTGAGCTAGATAAATCTAAGATTTGGCTTGATAAAATTAAATCTGAATTATCTACTGATAAAATTTTTGTAACAGAAAGCCAGAATCTCATTTCTTCTTCACAAAAGAATCAATTTTTAACTACTTCTCTGTTGCATAAAAAAATACTATTTTATTATGCCGGTTTTACTAATACTAATTTACCTTTTGCTGGATCTAGTTTAGCAACAATTATCCTAGCAACTAAATTGGCTGATATTAACACTGTATCTGTTCATATTACTGGCGATCATATTGTAGACCAAGAGACTTATAATAAAGTTGTTTTTTTACCTTTACCAGAAACCGAAAAACGAGACCTATTTTTATCTCAGTATGATGTAGTTATTTTTTCTACCTTGCTAAATAGTTTTTCCACAACCCCTAAATTTACAAATCAGGTTTGGATTTTGCATCAGCATAATTGGCATATTGGGGATCAAGAACTTAGAAGAGTCGATGACTTTGATACAATTATCTGTCTATCAGATCTTCACCAGCAGTCCGTTATTAAACAGGGCTTTCCGCGCGAAAAAATTAGAATTCTTCACAATGGAGTAGATATTAACTTATTCAATCCTCAATCAATTAGGCGGGAGCCACATTCTATTATGTTTGCCGGTGCGATAGTAGAACACAAAGGTATCCATATTCTGATCGACGCATTACGAGAAGTTCGCCTTAGTTTTCCTGATGCCGAAGTTCATATTTATGGGAGTTCGTCCATGTGGCGTGACAGCGATAAGTATGAGAACACAATTAAAAACTTAGAAGTAGAGTGCGTAAATTTTTATGGTGCAGTAGAAAACCATAAAATGCCATTAATTTATTCCCAACATAGTGTCTTATGTCTTCCTTCTGTCATAGAAAGTTTTGGTATGGTTTCAGTTGAAGCACAAGCCTGTGGATGTATCCCTATAGTTCATCAGGCTGGCGGTGTAGAGGTAACACTGATAGATGGGGAAACAGGTTTCTTGTATTCTCCTAATACTCATCAAGAATTAGCTAAAACAATAATTAAAGCGTTAAAACTTATTGATGCTGATCCTTCTATTCGTCAAAAAGCAATATCTTTTGTTGATAACCAATTTAATATAAATGTCATTTTTGGAGAATTTATGGAAATTCTTAGTGAAACAATTGAAAATTATTGCCATCATGTAGAGAAAAAAAATACTCCCATTATTTTCATTCATAAAGGTGATAGTGATTATTTACAATATACTCTCAAAAGCGCAAAAATATTTAATCCCAACACTAGAGTAATTTTATTAGGTGATGAATCTAACAAGCATTATCAAGAGGAAATAGGGATAGAATATTTTTCATTCTCACAATATGAAGGAGAAGAATCTCAAAAGTTTGATGGAATTTTTAAGTACATAGCTGGTACAGAAGAAGGTGGAGGAGAATGGTGGGTTCGTTTTGTATTTAAAAGATGGTTTCATCTTTTAAATTTTGTTAGAAGCAATCACATAAGAAGATTTTGGACTTTTGACTCAGATAACTTAATCTTGTCCAACTTAGAGGATCAAGTTTTAAAATTTTTGGAATATAATTGTACCGAACAATGTAATGGTTGGTGCATTAATGGCTTAGTTAATGGGCTAGAGGTTGTCAAGGGATATATAGATAAAATTAATGATCTATTTCTAGATAATAATTACTTGGATAAGCAAAGACGAAAATTTATCAATAATCCAACTTGGGCATTTACAGAAATGAGAGCATATGTAGAATATAAGGAAAGTGTCCCTTTTAAAAGCGTTAGCTTAAATACAATAATCGATGGAGAAACTTTTGATGAATGCTTATGTCAACAACATGATATGGAAATGGAAGTGGAAGGGGGAAAGAAAAAACTCTACTTTGAAAACGGTAACTTATATGAACGATACTTGCCAACACAACAATTAGTTAAATTAAACTCCATTAATATGAGTTGGTTGCCTACATCTTTCATTAAAGAAATTTTTGATTATGCTAGTCAAAATTATAAGGTTTCTCCATCTTCTCAGCTGAACTTGATAATTCCGCCTGAAATTAAAAATGATGAATTCTATGAAATAATTCAGAAACTAGCCAAAGAAGAAGATATTGGAACAGTGTTGGAAATTGGTTCTTCCGCAGGAGAAGGGAGTACAGAGGCATTTGTCACTGGATTACGCCAAAATCCTAACCATCCTATTTTGTTTTGTATGGAAATTTCTAAGCCTAGATTTGCAGCCCTTCAGCAGCGATATGCTAATATTTGTTTTGTCAAAGCTTATAATGTTTCTTCTGTTAGCCTTCAACAGTTTCCTAATGAACAACAAGTTCAAGAGTTTTATAAAACTATCCCAACAATTCTCAATAATTATCCCTTAGAAGAAATTTTTAGATGGCTAAGGCAGGATATTGAATATGTTAAAAACTCTGGAGTTCCTAGTGATGGAATTTTAAGAATAAAGAGAGAAAACAAAATAGATGTATTTGATTTAGTTCTAATTGATGGTTCTGAGTTTACGGGAGAATCAGAGTTAAAGCAAGTGTACGGAGCTAAAATTATAGCATTAGATGACACAAATTGTTATAAAAACTATAAAAATCGTCAAAAGCTACTAGCCGATCCAACCTATGAAATTATTGCTGATAATCAAACAGTTAGGAATGGTTATTCTATATTTAAGAGGGTATTTTTTCAAGAAAGCTCTCACACTAATCATTTACCGATTCACTTCTTTACTATTGTTCTAAATGGTCAGCCATTTATTCAGTATCATCTTGACCTATTCAAACAACTACCTTTTAAATGGCATTGGCATATAGTTGAAGGTGTTGCGGACTTAAAACATGATACCGCGTGGAGTCTTCAATTTGGAGGAAGAATAACTGATGAAATACATAAGAATGGACTTAGTTATGATGGTACTACTGAATACTTGGATGAACTTAAGCGTTGCTATCCAAATAACATCAGTGTTTATCGTAAACAACAAGGAATCTTCTGGGATGGAAAGCTGGAAATGGTGAAGGCTACTTTAGCCAACATAAATCAGGAGTGCTTGCTGTGGCAGATAGATGTCGATGAATTATGGACAGTAGATCAGTTTTGTACTGCAAGGCAAATGTTCATTAACAATCCTGGAAAAACAGCAGCTTGGTACTGGTGCTGGTATTTTGTAGGAGAGAACTTAGTCGTTAGCACTCGTGAATGTTACAGTCAAAATTCTCAACAGGAATGGTTGCGAACTTGGCGTTATAAGCCGGGTATGGCTTGGGAATCTCATGAACCTCCTAGACTGATGGAACTTATGCCTAACGGTGCGTGGCGCGATGTTGCAAGTGTTAATCCTTTTCGACATTCTGAAACACAAGACTATAATTTAATTTTTCAACACTTTGCCTATGTAACTACTGAACAAGTATTGTTCAAAGAGAAATATTATGGCTATAAAGACGCTGTTGTGCAATGGAAGCAATTGCAAAGCCAAACTAAATTCCCTATTTTCTTGCGTGACTATTTTGGATGGGTACATGATCAGACAATGGTAAATACTATTCAAGAATGCGGAATAACTCCCTTAGCTTATAAACTAAAGGATGGAAATTTTTATTTTGCAGGTTCGCACAATTCATCAACAATACAAGCTGAACCAGGAACGCAAAATACAGCGAAGGTAGTAGTTGATGGTGTATTTTTCCAATTAAACAATACTGGTATTGCTCGGGTTTGGAAATCTTTGTTAGAAGAGTGGGTAATCAGTGGGTTTTCTCAGCAAATAATTGTTCTAGATAGGGAAGAAACGGCTCCAAAAATTCCAGGTATTCGTTATCGTAATGTACCGCGATATGATTACAGTCAAACTGAAACGGATAAAAAAATGCTTCAGGAGATTTGTGATGCAGAACGCTCTCAGGTATTTATATCGAGTTACTACACTACTCCTATTTCAACTCCTTCGGTATTTATGGCTTATGACATGATTCCAGAAGTTATGGTATCAGGAGGAGACATCGAAAATGATCCTATGTGGAGAGAAAAGCATTATGCTATTCGCCAGGCATCAGCATTTGTTGCTATTTCAGAAAATACAGGTCGTGATTTAGTTAAATATTTTCCCGATATTCCCATAGATTTGGTTGCCGTAGCCCATTGTGGAATTGATAAGAATTTATCAACTGCTACCCTAGAAGAAATCGAATCTTTTCGTTATAAGTTTGCTATCTCTAAACCTTACTTTTTAATGGTAGGAGATCGATTGGGTTGGGGACATACAAAGAATGGGACTTTGTTTTTCAAATCTTTCGATCGATTGCCCAATCGGTGTAAGTTTGAGATTGTTTGTGTGGGAGGTAAACCTACATTAGAACCCGAATTTGAAGACTATGTTATGGGTGTTAAGGTTCATATGTTAAGGTTAAGTAATGAAGAATTAAAGCTATCTTATGCTGGTGCGGTAGCTTTAGTATATCCATCTCTTTATGAAGGATTTGGAATGCCTGTAGCGGAAGCGATGGCTTGTGGATGCCCTGTTATAACTTGCCCAATAAGTTCTATTCCTGAAGTGGCTGGATCAGTTCCTATATATATTAACCCTAATGATGTACAAGGTTTATGTGCTGCTTTGCAAGAAGTTCAAAAACCAGAAATTCGTCAATTTATGATCAGACAAGGATTAGAAAGATGTAAGCAATTTTCTTGGGCGAAAATGGCTAATTTAATAGCGGAAATTCTAGGAAAAACAGCTATTAAATCAGGTATAAATAAGCTATAATATGTATGCCAACACAAAATAATAGCTCAATTGAAAACCCAAGGAATAAAACAAACATATCGGCTAACTATGACTAACATTAACCAAATTACTTTACTTACAAGTATAGCACCGGGTAATCTTGCTACACAGAAGAATGCTATTAAAAGTTGGCTCGATTTAGGATTTAAAGTAATTTCCATAAATTGTAAAGAAGAAATACAACAATTACAAACGATATATAAAGATGTTGCTTTTCATCTTGTTTCTCGTGATGCACGTTCAGAGATTGGTAAACCATTAGTCTATTTGGATGATATATTTTCATATTTTCACAACGAAGGAACAAAAATTTGTGGAATCATTAATTCAGATATTTATTTGAAAGCTGACATCAATTTTTGTAACTTTATTGCTAAAGAGGCCGCTGATTCCCTTGTAATTGGTTCAAGAGTAGAAGTAAAATCACTAACCTTCCTTGAAGAAAAGCTAGACATTAACTCAAGCCAGATTCAGTACATTTGGGGTTTTGATTATTTCTTTTTTGACATTTCCATCTTAGAATCTTATCCGAAAGAAGAAGGTTTTTGTATGGGAATGCCTTGGTGGGACTATTGGATGGTTGTAGTTGTTTTAAGAAAAAATATTAATTTAAAAAGAATTACATCTAACTTAGCATACCATGTAATTCACGAAAATAATTATTCTGAAAAACATTGGGTTAAATTTGGGTTGAAGTTATTGAAATACTGGCAAGCCAGTTATCTGCTTAACAGCAGCACTGATGAAATACATAAAGATCCTAACAGCGATAATTATCGTCAGTTGCTCCAAAGTTTTAGGGATATGGCAAACTACATAATTTTAGAATTGCTACCAAAAAAAGAAAAAAAGATTACATATTGCAACGATAATTCGTCAAGTATTAACACAATAAAGGAATTAAGTTCATTGAATTCAAATTTTAATTTTGGCTCGTTATTACAGGAATCTGAAGTTAAAGTCTCAGCTATTGTTTCTACTTATAATTCAGAAAAATTTATGCGTTCCCGTTTAAATAATTTGGTCAAACAAACCCTTTACAAAAAAAATCTCTTAGAAATAATAGTTATTAATAGTGGCTCACAACAAAATGAAGAGAAAATTGTTAAGGAGTTTCAATTAAATTATCCTAATATCAAATATATTAAGACTGAAAGAGAAACAATCTATCAAGCATGGAATCGAGGGTTTCAGGTAGCGAAAGGTCAATATGTAATTAATGCTAACACTGATGATCTCTTTACCCTAGATGGTTTAGAATGTATGGCTAATGAGTTAGATGTTAATAATTATATAAGTGCTGTTTACGGAGACTGGTTACTAACTAACATAGAGAATGATTCCTTTGAGTCGAAAACTGAAAAATGTCTTTTTAAATATCCAGAATTTTTTGCTCCTTTATTTTTCTACTCTCAGATTAGTTCTCATGCGGCACTCTTGAGAAAAGAAGTTTTCAACCAAATAGGTTACTACAATGAAAATTTCAAAGTTTTCGGTGATCGAGAGTTTATGTTCCGCTTTTGCACAAATGGTTTAATCGCACAACACTTACCCTTAGTTTTTGGGTTATATTACATCAATCCTCAAAGTTTGAGTTTGTCTGTTACAGACGATGTTTTTGGTACTGAGTTTGAACCTACGAGAACTCAATATATGTCTCCTGAGAATTTGGTTCGCCTCTTTGGTTACAACTCTGATATATCCGGTTCACAACTGGCAGAATTATATGCTGTTGTTGGTTCCTATGGCAAAGATTTTTACTGGTGGTGGGGAGAACCGATCAGTGATCTTTCTTTTGCCTCTCGGCTATTTACAAAAGCACTGGAACTTGATCCAAGCAACTCATTAGCACTGAACAATCAAGCAATAATCTGTTGCCTTAATGGTCAGCAGGAATCAGCAATAGAAATATTTAAAAAAATTCTCTCTACCAGAATACTGAACAAGGATGTATTACAAAATAATATCTTAGCAGCGCAAAGGTTATCTACTAATGTTGAAGATTATACTTGGTTAAAATCACCGATCTATAATTATCCCCCATTCGGAACCTACATTAATGTAGATGTGATTGATAGTAAAAATGTGAGTATAGATCCTCTTGTTAGTATTATTGTACCTACTAAAGATCGGCCTGAGATGCTATTGATTGCTGTTCAAAGTCTTGTTGCTCAAACATTCACTGAATTAGAAATCATCGTAATTAATGATGGTGGCGTTGACGTACAATCAGTCATATCACGCCTCAATACCAGGGGTAATATTGTTTATAAAAAACACGATCGCGCTCTCGATCGATCCGCCGCCCGTAACACGGGCATCCGCGCCGCCCGTGGTAAATACATCGCCTACTTAGATGACGATGATAACTACTACGCCAATCACATCGAAACCCTAGTAAAATTCCTAGAAAATAGCGAATATAAAATCGCCTACACCGATGCTGTCATGGCGCAACAGGAAAAACAAAATGGTAAATATGTTACAGTTCACCGTAGTGTACCCTACTCCCTAGACTTTGACAAGGACAAAATCTTAGTGAGTAATTGCACTCCTAACTTATGTCTAATGCACGAAAAATCCTGCTTAGATGAAGTGGGCTTATTTGATGAAACCCTATCAACCCATGAAGATTGGGATTTAATAATTCGGCTATCTCGCAAATTTGACATAGCCCATATCAAAGAAACTACCTGCGAATTTACCCAAAGAAATGATGGCACTAACACCAGTAGCCATAACCGCGCTGATTTTACTCGCACGAGGGAGATTATTTTTAACAGATATCGCCAGTATGCAGAGGCTAACCGCGCTATTTTAGATGCTCAAAAAGAGGCTTTTATTGGAGAGGCAAAAGAGTTAGCCCAGCAAGTACAGCAAATACAAGCACAATTTACCCAATCTCTGGATAAATTACAGTCTCAGTTAGAAGAAAAAGAGTCACATTTACAGCAAACTCAAGCAGAAAAATCTCAGTTAGCAACACAAGTGGAAACTTGGCAGCGATCGACTCAGGAGGTACAATCTAAATTGGAGGCGACTCAATCGGAAAAGGAATGGGTAAAATCTCAGTTGAATAGTTGGAAACAAACAGCAGAAGAAATGCAGATAGAATTGGATCGAGCACGCTCAAAACTGAAACAATCCCAGTCACAATTAGAGCGATAGGCTTTCCCTATCGGTAAATCCTAGACCAAAAAACCCGGTTTTTGGCCAAAACCGGGTTTCGGAAAAAAGCTCAAGTCTATTACTTCGCCTTTAATTCCAGCCCCCGACGATAACAAACACTAGCCTCCTTTTGTCGCCCCACCTTAGCCAAGGTATCACCCAACTTATCATAAACCTCAGCTAAATTAGGATTAAGCTCGATCGCCTTTTGATAAAACTCGATCGCCCTCTCTGGGATTCCCTTACCCAGCCAAACATCACCCAAACCAGCGTAAGACATAAAATCATTAGGCTGAACCTTCACACACCGATCGTAAGCATCGATCGCCTCATCCCATCGCCCTTGTTTTGCCAAAGCTTCCCCTAAATAATGCTGCGCCTCCCAAGAGTCTGAATTTCGATCGAGAACGCGGCGGTATTGAGCGATCGCCCCATCAAACTGCCCTTGTTCTGCCAAAGCCTTACCTAGCTGCAAATAAAGCTCCGAGTCGCCAGACTTAATCTCCACAGCCTTTTGAGCCGCCTCTAAATTGCTGGGATTCAATTTGCTTGCCCTGCGATAACACTTTACCGCCTCATCTAAATCCAGCTCAACATCTTTCTGAAGCGGTTGGAGGCGAGCTCTTCTTTGCAGGGCTTCCCCTAAATGACAGTGAACTACATCGGAATCAGGAGCAATTTCCGAAGCTTTGCGATAGGCAGAAATTGCCTCATCGTAACGCCCCAACTGATATAGAGCAAATCCCAAATGGTCTTGAGCCTCCAGCGAATTTGGCTCGAACTCAACCGACTTGCGATAAGATCCCACAGCTTGCTCCCACTTTTGCACTTTCGCCAAAGCATCGCCCAAATGCTGGTAAATCACTGCCGCATTCGGTACGAGCTCAAGCGCTTTCCGATAAGATGCGATCGCCTCATCCCAGCGCTGCACGATCGACAAAGTATGCCCCAAATAATGGTGGACGATCGCCGAACCCGGTTCCAACTCAGCAGCCTTCGAGTAAGATGCGATCGCCTCCTCCCATTGACCCTGTGCCGATAAAGCCGTTCCCAATTTATAGTAAATCCAATGGAAATCTGGTTTTAACTGAATCGCCTTTCGGTAATAACCTACCGCTTCTGCTAATTCATTCTTACCTTGCAAAGCCTCTGCCAACTTCAGGTACAATTCCCCATCACCCGGATTTAGATCGATCGCATGATGCAAGCACTCAATCCCTTCATCAACCCGTCCCTGTCTTGCCAAAGCCTCCCACAAATTTTGGTAAGGCAAAGCCGATTCCGAGTCAAGCTCGATCGCTCTTCGCAAACAACTTACAGATTCATCCAGTTGACCTTGCAAACACAAACCCTTACCCAAGCTGTTATAAAACTCATAAAAATCTGGATATATTTCCACAGCTTTGCGGTACGCAGCAACGGCTTCATCTAGATTGCCCTGCTGTTCCAAAACCTCTCCTAAATTGTGCCAAGACCAAGCCGAATTAGGGTTAAGTTCGCAGGCCCTGCGGTAACTTTTCTCCGCCCCATCCCGCTGCCCCAATTTCGCCAAAACTTCACCCAAATTGTGGTGATACCAGGAAAAATCCGGGTTGAGTTCAGTACACCGCTGGTAGGCGGCGGCGGATTCCTCTAATTTATCAGACTGTTTTAGGAGGTTGCCTCTATGAAAATAATTAGAAGCTGTCTCCTCATGCACTTGTAATGAGTTATTCATAATTTTGTACCGTAGATTTCATTTTTTTTGCTTGGTCGAGGCTGGGTTTATAAGTACCTTGTATCTGACATCAGGCATCAATGTCAATCTTCAGGATTCTCGCGCGGGGTGGGGGCGGTTTTTTTAGTCTTTGGGTATTCCTTGAAGCTATCGGTGAACCCGCCCCTACAGGTTTTTGACATTGGTGCCGTCTGGTGAATTGTATCGGTCTTCTGTCTGAGTCACAATCCTCTCGATCCCCCCTAGCCCCCCTTAGCAAGGGGGGGACAAGAGCGTTCAAAGTCCCTCTTCTTAAGTCTGAGTCACAATCCTCTCGATTTCCCTAGTCCAGGGCCGGCACGGGGGTACTGATCCTACAAGGGGTGAACAATAAGCGTTCAAAGTCCCCCTTCTTAAGGGGGATTTAGGGGGATCTAGACTTTGGTACAAACCAGAGATATAAAGGGCTTTAGGCTTAAGTGGACACGCTAAACTCATGGGGATGTTCCTAATGACTCCCCCGCCAATTCTCGTCCTCCAATCTGATACCGCTGTCTTGACAAGCTCTGGTTAAATGAGGGCTGTAGTAAGGGTCATTCTCAATATATTTTTGCCAGCGACTTTCCATCAGCTTCGATTCCTGCTTCAGCCGCTCTTTCTTTTCAGGCGAGTCTTCGTAACCCCGGCTTTTAGATTCGTGGTGGTAGAGAACTACATGAGGCAGGTAAATATTTCGGTACCCTTTCTCTAGCATTTTCAAACACAAATCCACATCATTGTACGCCACTGTTAGTTCTTCGTCAAACCCCCCAACACTTTCAAATACTTCGCGGCGACACATTAAACACGCAGCAGTTACCGCTGAAACATTATTCAGGCCTACCACATTCCCGAAATAGCCTGGAATCGATCGCGGCATATGGTAATAACTGTGACCGGCAACTCCGCCGCCTAGCCCCATCACCACTCCCGCGTGCTGGATTTTGTTATCTGAGTATATCAACAAATTGCCCACAGCCCCGATCGAGCTTCTCTGAGCTTGTTCAACCATCCCGTCAATCCAATCGGGAGTAATTACCTCTGTATCGTTATTCAAAAACAGCAAGTAATCTCCCTCCGCTTTGCTAGCAGCGTAGTTGTTAATCTTAGAGAAATTGAACGGAATATCTAGACGATAACTTTTAAACCTCGCTGATTCCTTAGCCGTCCATTTAGCCAGAATTTCCGCCGTGTGTTGCTCTTGACTGCCGTTATCGATCACGATAACTTCGTAGTTGGGGTAGACGCTCTTAGTAAAGATAGACTCCAAGCAATTGTCCAAAACATCGCCCAAATCTCGCGTTGGAATAATGATGCTGACCCGCTTGTAATCCGCAATTTTGTAGCGTGCAATAAAGTGTCCCAAAAAGTAGGGAACCCGTTCAATTTTCCCCGGTTCGCCCCTGCGTTCGATCGCCTCTTGCAAAGCTTTTTGCCCTGCGTCATAGGCATAGGGTTTAGCCTCTACACCGCCAGCCGCCGAACCTGCGTGCATTCTCCAGTGGTAAAGAATTTTAGGGATGTGAAAGATTTTGTCAGTTTTTTCTGTAAACCTCAAAACCAAATCATAATCCTGAGCTCCTTCAAAACCCGGTCTAAAACCGCCGATTTCATTAATTAGCGATCGCCTGTAAGTTCCCAAATGGCAAGTGTACATCCGAGATAAAAATGAATCCGGACTCCATTCTGGCTTGAAGAAAGGATTTATCAGTTCCTGATCCTGGTAAATCTTATCTTCATCTGAATAAATCATGTCCGCTTCCGGATGCCGGTTCAGCAACAGCACCACTTCATACAAAGCCTCTGGCGTCAGTGTATCGTCGTGGTCTAGCAAAGAAACAAATTCACCCGTCGCCAACTCCAAAGCCGAATTAGAACAGTGAGAAATGTGACCGTTTTTGGTTCTGTAAGCTACTTTGATCCGGCTATCTTTAGCTGCATATTCTTGTAAAATTTGCTTGACATGAGGCGCAGTTGATGCGTCATCCGCAATACACAATTCCCAATAAGGATATATCTGATTGAGAACTGATTCTATTGCCTCCTGCAAATAATTTTCTGGCGTATTGTAAGCCGGCATGACAATACTAATCAGCGGCTTGTAGTTAAAGATTTCTAATATTTCCGCCATTTTTCGCAAATCAGCTTCTCTGGGGCTGTTCTTAGCGCGCCACTTCGTGTAAGCTGGGTCTTGACCGAGGAATAGCGAATCTCGCAAGTTTTGATAATCCAAACCAAAAAGTTTCGGATCTAGTTTGCTCGCGGTCTGATAAGCTTCCAGAGCTTCCGAAAGCTTGTCTTGTTTAGCTAAAGTTTTTGCTAAATTGTGGTACGACCAGCCAAACTCAGGAGCAACCTCGATCGCTTTCCGATAAGCAGCAACAGCTTCATCAAGCCGACCTTCTTCTTGATATACATCCGCTAAGTTGTGGTGAGACCAAACAAAATTTGGATTCAGTTCAGCCGCTTTCTTATAGCTTTTAATAGACTCCTCAACTTTACCCATCCATTTCAGGACATCGCCTAAATTGTGGTGAGTTCCAAAGTAATTGGGATTAATTGAAATTGCTTTGCGGTAGGCGGCCACAGCCTCGGCAAATTTACCTTCTTCTTGCAGAGACGCCCCTAATTCGTGGTACTCCGTAGCTACCCCAGGCGTGTGTTCGATCGCACTTCCAGAGTGTCCGCCAACAGCGCGATCGATCTTTTCCGCCCCCCTACTTACACCCTTTTTTTTTAATACCTCTTCTAACCGCCCAGAGATAGCCTTGTCATCAGGCCGAATCTGCAACGCCATCTGATAAAAGACGATCGCCCCATCCGGCCAATTCTTCCGCACCAAAGCATTAGCCAACTCAACATAAAGGTCAGCATCATTCGGCGCAATCTCCAACGCCTTGTGATACAACTGCACGTCATCAGGATTCTCCTGA
Organism: Microcoleus sp. AT8-B5; assembly: GCF_036705565.1. Classification (NCBI taxonomy): domain Bacteria; kingdom Bacillati; phylum Cyanobacteriota; class Cyanophyceae; order Oscillatoriales; family Microcoleaceae; genus Microcoleus; species Microcoleus sp. AT8-B5. The sequence continues at coordinate 26,167 of NZ_JAUBUY010000033.1, read as the reverse complement.
ATCGCCCGCCGGTACAAACGCATCGCCTCCTGCAAATCCCACTGCGATCGCATCCTCACAGCATCAGCCAACTTTTGCGAAAGCCACGGCAAATCCGCCTGAATTTCCGCAGCGCGGCGGTAAGCGGCGATCGACTCATCCCACCGTTCCAGGTTCTCAAAAGCCGTTCCCATGTTGTAATAAGTCCACGGAAAATCAGGATTTAACTCGGCCGCGCGTCGGTAAACATCGATCGCCTCCTCCCACCTTTCCATTTCTAGCAGCGCGTCGCCCAATTTGCTCTGCGACCAGAAGAAATTCGGATTAACTTCGTTAGCACGCCGGTACGCAACAACCGCCTCATCCCACCGTTCCAAATTCACCAGCGCTTCTGCTAAATTGTTGTGCGCCCAAAAATGGTCGGGATTGAGTTCGATCGACCTTTGGTAAGCCGAAATTGCCTCATCCCACCTTCCCAGTTTAATCAGCGCGTCTGCTAAATAGTTGTGCGACCAACTGAAATCTGGATTTAATTCTGTTGCTTTCCGGTAAGACTCTACAGCTTCTTCCCACCGTTCCAACTTCAGCAATACATCTGCTAAATTGTTGTGAGACCAGCTAAAATCAGGATTTAATTCGATCGCCTTGCGGTAAGCATTTACAGCTTCCTCCCACCGTTCCAACTTAACCAGCGACTCAGCTAAATTGTTGTGCGACCAAGAAAGATCGGGATTATTTCTAATTGCATTGCTGTAAGCATCTACCGCCGCTTCCCACTGTTCTTGCCCCTTAAGAATTTCCCCCAATTCGTGATAAGCTGCACCCGCATTTGGGTTCAACTCAACCGCCCGCCGGTAACACTCAATTCCCTTATCTACCTTACCTTGCTCGATCAAAGTTTTGGCTAAATTCTCGTGTTCCTCAGCGCTGCCAGACTTCGGGTCGATCGCAAATGCTCGATACCAAGCCTCAGCAGCAGCCTCCGGCTTGCCTAACTGCGTCAACAGTTTCGCAAAATTGCGGAAAGCACCTGCAAAATCCGGTTTCAGGGCGATCGCCTTTTCGTAAGCAGAAACCGCTTGCTGCCACTGTTCTTGCTGCGCGCAAATGCTGCCGTAGTTAGCGTAAGCTTCGGCAAAATTTGGGTTGATTTCTATTGCTTTGACATAGCAACTTTTAGCTTCATCAATTTTTCCGCCAGCTTGCAGCGCGTTGCCCAGCATTTTGTAAAGCGGCGCTTCCGGCTTAATTTGCAGCGCCTTCTTGCAAGCTGCGATCGCCTGTTCCAATTTGCCCTGAGCAAAATAGCCTTCTGCTAGTATTTTGTATGCTTCTGGATCTTCTATATTAATTGTAGAATTAACTGCCTGCTGAACTGGCGGATTAACTGCCTGCTGAACTGCCTGCTGCACTGGTGGCTTAACTGCGGTTGCTGCGGGCTGTTGCTTAACTGCACCGTTTGTTCCATTTGCACCCGCCAAAGTTTCCTTTCCCTCGCTGCCGTTTCTCGCATTAGCTGCGTTCAGTTCAATAGCTTTGCGATAATATGCTGTCGCTTCCTCTAACTTGCCTTGTTTTTTGAGCGCTTCGCCCAAATTTTGGTAAGCCGTCGCCACATTAGGATTTAATTTTATGGCGCGATCGTAACAGGCGATCGCTTCGGGGAATTTTTCCTGCCGAAAAAAAGCGTCGCCCATATTCAAGTGTTCCCCCGGCGCTACTTTTTCCGGTTCCAAACTAAATGCTTGATACCAGCACTGCTGGGCTTCTTCCGGTTTGCCAATTTGTCCGAATACTTTTGCTAAATTCCGGTACACTCCCGCGAAATTCGGCTTAATCGCGAGCGCCTTTTGATAAAATCCGATCGCCTCCTGCCATTTTTGCTGCTGCGCGCCCAGGCTGCCCAAATTCGCGTATACTTCCGCAAAATTCGGTTCTATTTCAATCGCTTTAGCGTACCAGTGCCGTGCCTCTTCCATCCTGCCTTGAGCTTGCAGCGCGTTGCCCAAAGTCTTGTAAGCCGGTGCAAAATTGGGGTGAATCTTCAAAGCTTGCTCGCAGGAGGCGATGGCTTCTTCTATTTTTCCTTGGGATAAGTATGTTTCTCCCTGTTGGTTAAATTGAACCGCTGTTGATTCTGTACTGACTGTTGATGGCATAGGGGCGGCGGCTCCACAAGTAGCAAGTAAATTATAGGATTCAAAATGTTTCACAATTATACAGCGGTTTGACGCCAACAATTGCCGTTTTACCAAAGCTGTCGAGAATGTGATGCAAAGCTTCAACAATAGCAGAATACGATCGCGAGCGCGCAACTCCGGCAAAAAAGCGATCGACCACCTCCGCCTCGGTTTTTTCCCGGCATTCTAGTGCTTGCACCGCAGATACAGGTTTTCACCCCCCATGAGGGATGCCTGATTCGGCGGATGTCAGGATTTTCGAGGTTTGGTTTGTACCTCTAGAAACTTGAGAAAGTCGATAGTGCAGCAGACGAAGTTCCAGCGGCAATAGTTCCTCACGCACCAAAATCGATCCCAGGCAGGATGCCTGCACCACAAGACTTATTGAAGAAATATATTAAAATAATTAACAGCAAATGTTTTGTCAACTTTCGCTTAAATTGCGGTAATTTTGATGTTGTTAGAGCCACCACCTCAACTTGTCGGTGAAAAGCGCCTCACCTTTCGCGATATCGATTGGCAAGCCTTCAAGCAAATTCAAAGTTTGCTGATGGAGCGCACCCGCGCCCGTTTTAGCTACGATAACGGAGTATTAGAAATCACCATGCCCCTCGAAGAACACGAACGCTCTGCTCGCTTGATTGAACTCTTTATTAGAGTCCTTGTGGTGGAGATGGGCATGAAAATCAAGACGATGGGATCGACTACGCTCGATCGCGAAGACCTCCTCAAGAGCGCCGAGCCTGACAATGGGTATTACATCCAGAATTATGCCTTAGTGGCGGATCGCCTGGTTAATTTGAATGTCGATCCCGCCCCGGATTTAGTCGTGGAAGTAGATATTACCCATACCGATATCAATAAAAATACACTCTATGCCAGTATAGGCGTGCCGGAATTTTGGCGGTTTAACGGGCGGGTATGGCGGATTCTGCAATTAGTCGATGGGGCTTATGTTGAGCGCGATCGATCTCCGACTTTTCCCATTATTGAAAAAACGGATTTATACCAGTTTCTAGAAGTGGCTTTCATCGATGAAGTTGCCGCACAGATTGATTTTAGTCAATGGGTGCGACAGCAGATTCAAGGCCCAGTAGAGTAAGTGCGATCGAACCCAAATTAGAATAGCCTTTTTAGCAAAAAACGATCGCCCTTTTGGGAGAAAGCGATCGCCCTTTTTTTTCAACAATTAATTAGTTAACAACTATTAGCAATTACTAATTAAGCTGCTGCGGCTGCGTCTTCTTCTGCGTCTTCTGCTTCAGAACCTGCTTGAATTCCCAGCACGCTAACAACCACCTGATCTGGTTCGCCGAGAGCTACCACTCCTGCAGGCAAAACTAATTCGTGAATGTGCAGCGCATCCCCAACCTTTAAATGAGAAATATCTACTTCAATTGCTTCAGGAATGCTGTCAGGTTTGCACTTAACTGCGAGTTGCGTCAGTACAGTATCCAAAATGCCGCCTTCTAACTTGACGCCGACGGGTTCGCCGACAAAATTCAGCGACACTTCAACTTCCAGACTGTCTTGAGTTGCCACGGAGAAAAAGCTCAGGTGGTAAGGATAGCCCTTCCAAGGATGAACTTGAACTTCCCGGAGCAAGGTTTTTCCGCTCCAAGAGAGGTCGGGAATGCTGAGGTCAATTAGGGTATTGTTGACTACGTGCTTTTTGAGCAGGTGTTCAACTGTTTTGGCTTTGATGGTAAGGGAAATGGATTCAGAGCCTTTGTGCCCGTAGAGGACGGCGGGAATCAATCCAGAGCGGCGCAGGGCGTTAGGTTTACTGCCTTCTGCCCGCTTTTGACATTCTACTGCGAGTTCCATTTTCTGACTTTCTGCTAATTGTTTTTACATTTTACCAGAATTGTGATATTGCGATCGAACATTAATCAGACTCAGGTCAACGGTCACACTTTAACTAGCTTGTATGGTGCGTCAGTATTGAGTTTATGACAAAAAATTTAGGTCTTATCAACTGACGCACCCTACGAATTGAACCAGTTGCGTAAGTTCCGATTAAATTCGCTGAAGGTATTGATAATTTTCGTTTTCCACACACTTGAGCAATTCCAGCATTTTTCTGAGACGGTACGTTCCTGATTGATACTCTTCTTTTGAAGGGGAATCACCCAGCTTAGTAAGAACTGCATCGCTTTCACTGATGATTGCTTCGCTGAAAATTTTCTTGAACTGCTGGCGAATATCTTGATTTAATTCAACTAGAGGCAGAATTACATTTTCTTCATCTAGGTAAATTTGGGTTTCGACTGATTCGCCACCTATTTTTGAAAATGCTGATTTTGCTAACCATTCGTAAGTAGCTGCTGTTATTCTTACACTATCGGACGGTTCTCCATTTGCTGAATAAAAACTGATGTCAAACATTGGGATTACTCCTGCTACTAAACATCTAGAAACTCGTCCAAAGGAATATTTTCGGCATAAGCTATACCTGCTTTTATAAATTTTGCCTTGCCCGGTTCAGAAATTCTATCGGCACTTACAACTGCAATGACAGTAGCAGTATCAATAATTTCATTAACTGCTTTTCCTGAAAGGTATGTGGTTTTGATTTCTATATGCGGTAAGTTTGTTTTTCTTTCCTCTAAGGTTGACTGTGAATCTTTGATATTTTCTCTCGTGTATTGATTATGAAGATCCCGAATTATTTCTTTTACTTGCGAGGCCTCATTGGGAGCGACAATCAAAATGTCTCCTTTCGGATCGTTGCCAGTAGTTCTCTGGGATGCAATGCCATCTTCAGCTAACTTTCCGATTACCCAGCCAACCAAATCTCGATGAAGGGTTAGTTGGTATATCAGACGATCTTCATCGGTCATTGGAGCCTCGTCACACATGAGATAGACCCTTTTTGTCTATTATAACTAAACCTGTTATGATTGTGCTGCTACTGGCGTACCGTCTGCAGAAAGCAAAGCGCGTTTCGGGCCGTGAATCGGGTCTTCTACAATAATAGTTTGGTCGCGGCTCGCACCGAGAGAAACGATCGCGATCGGCACTTCCATCAAGTCTGCCAAAAACTTCAGATAATTCAAAGCTTGCGGCGGTAAATCTTCCAAATTCCGGCACTCTTCCGTAGACTGTTTCCAACCGGGAAGGGTTTCGTAAATAGGTTGGCACCGAGCAAATATCCGGGAACTTTTCGGGAAATCAACACATTTTTCGCCGTCAATTTCGTAAGCAACGCAAACTTTTATTTCTTCTAATTCATCCAAAACATCTAGTTTGGTAATTGCCAGACAGTCAAGGCCGTTGATGCGGACTGCGTAGCGGCCGATTACTGCGTCGAACCAACCGCAGCGGCGTTTGCGGCCGGTTGTCGTGCCGAATTCTGCACCTCGATCGCCCAAAATTGCGCCAATTCCATCTACCATTTCGGTAGGGAAGGGGCCTTCTCCGACGCGGGTTGTATAAGCTTTTGCTACGCCAATTACGCGATCGATCGCTGTTGGGCCGACTCCGGTTCCCACACAAGCACCGCCAGCGATGGGATTGCTGGAAGTAACGTAAGGATAAGTACCGTGATCTAAGTCTAATAAAGTGCCTTGCGCGCCTTCAAACAGAATATTTTTCCGCTTGTAAATTCCCTCATAAATCTTTAGGGAACTATCAACTACGTGCGGCCGCAAACGTTCGGCATAAACTCGATATTCATCAATTACATCTTGCGGATTTAAAGGCGGCAAATTGTAGAGTTTTTCGAGAAGGACATTTTTACAATTAATCGTCCATTCCAATTGTTCTTGCAACCCGTCCAAGTCCATTAAATCTAGCATCCGAATGCCAGTGCGTTCCGACTTGTCGGCGTAAGTAGGGCCAATGCCGCGTCCCGTCGTCCCGATTTTATAATTTCCCCGCTGCGTTTCCGATGCTACATCAATTAATCGATGATAGGGCATCGTGACGTGAGCCGTCTCCGAAATCATCAGCGAGGTTGTCGAAATATTCAGTGCCTCTAGCTGATCTAACTCTGCAATTAAAACTTTAGGGTCGATGACCGTGCCGCAGCCGATAATACACTCTTTATCAGGGTAGAGAATCCCAGACGGAATTAAGTGCAGCTTGAAAGTCTGACCGTTGACTACCACGGTGTGACCCGCGTTGACGCCCCCTTGGTAGCGGACAACGATATCTGCGGATTTGCTGAGCAAATCGGTAATTTTGCCTTTTCCTTCATCGCCCCACTGGGCGCCGATTACAACTACGTTAGCCAAGGGTTTCTCGCGTTCTGTTCAGGTTGACACAATCTCCGATTATGTATGAATGCGTCCGAAATGTCAATCAATTTTAGATTTTAGATTTTAGATTTGGGATTTTAGATACGGGCATGGGGCATGGGGCATGGGGCATGGGGCATGGGGCATGGGGCATGGGGCATGGGGCATCTCCCAAAAAGCCTATTTTGAACAGGCAAGATGCCTGTTCCACAAGAATTATGGGAGATGTCTATTGGGCATTAGGCATTGGAACTAACAAATAACCAATGACTAATGACTACTGACTACTGACTAATGACTACTGACTAATTAATTTTTGTTAAGATTGAGAAAATAGAGGCTTTGTTGCCATGAGTTTACACGCTGAGTTGCACCGCCATCTGGGTGGTTCCGTCGTTCCTAGGGTGCTGTGGCGGTATTTCGATCGCCACAATGCTGAGATGGTTAATCGATTTCCGAAATACTCGGAATTTGAGGAGTTTTACACTCGTCCGCGCAATACTCTCAATGAGTATTTGGAACTGCACACGCTGGTAGAAAGCGTTCAAACTGTTGAGACGTTGCCTTATTTCATCTATCGGTTGATGCGGGGCGCTTACGTGTTTGAAAATCTGGCTTATTTGGAGTTGCGCTATACGCCTTATTTGCGGACTCCAGAACATTTGAATCAGTCAGAACGCATTGATTTGATGGCAGAAATTGTACAAGTTGTGGGCAAGGCAAGTCAAATTAGCGATTGTCCGATTGTTACTAGCCAAATTTTGTGTATGCACTCGCGTTTACCCTATGAGGTGAATCGGGCGATCGTAGATTTGGCGGCCGGGATGGGGGAATATGTTTGTGCGATCGATCTAGCTGGGGGCGATGATTGTATTGGCGATCGTTTGGAGGAGTTTGTCGGATTGTACCAGTACGCGAGGTCGATCGGCATCAAAACTACCGGCCACCTCTACGAAACTACCTCTGGCTGTTATCCCGAACTTCTGCCTTATCTGATGCGTATCGGCCACGGGATTCAAATTCCGTTAAAATATCCCGAACTGCTGCCAGAAGTCGCGCGCAGGGGTCAATGCTTGGAGGTTTGCCCGACTACCTATCTCAAAACGGGGACGTTGCAGGATATGCGCGAATTGAAGGTTGTGTTCGATCGATGTTTTGAAGCTGGTGTCGATATTGCCATTTGTACCGACAACGCGGGATTGCACAACGTGCGATTGCCTTTCGAGTACGAGAATTTGTTAACTTTGGATATCATTGATTTTCGGCAGTTGCAAGCGTGTCAAGAGGCCGCTTTCCGCCATGCTTTCGCGTGGCCCTACGAAGAAAGGCCTGTGAAAATGCTGACGGGTTTGTTGCAGCCTGAGTCTGTGGGGGCGATCGTTAATTAGCTAGTTTTTGTCATTAAACATCAAGTTTTTAGGTTCCTTAAAAACCCGGTTTTTTTTATGTTAATTAATGAACCGGGTTTTTTATCTGATATCTCTGCCCCTAGGAAAGCCTCGCCAAGATTTAGGATTGCGGAAGTGATTTTATTTCATTTGTGAATGATATTTTTTTTACTAACCGCAGAGGGCGCAGAGGGCGCAGAGGAGATAGAAAAAATAGAAAGAGGGAAAGAGGTGTTTTGTAAAATTATAATAAGCGTCGGGCGATCGGCAATCGGTAGCAAGTTATAGTTTGGATGCAGAAGCATCAATATAAAAGGATAAAAAAACGATGACAAATATGGACGCTTACTGGATGCCCTTCACTGCCAACCGACAGTTTAAAGCGAATCCGCGAATATTGGTTTCGGCAAAAGATATGCACTTTACAAGCGATGATAACCGCTCAATTTTAGATGGTACTGCGGGGCTGTGGTGCGTGAATGCAGGACACGCCCGCGAGACAATTGCCGAAGCAGTTAAACAGCAGGTTTTGCGTTTGGATTACTCTCCGGCTTTTCAGATGGGACATCCGGGTGCTTTTGAATTAGCGGAACGTTTGGTAAAGATGATTCCGGGCAATTTCGATCGCGTTTTCTTTACTAATTCGGGTTCGGAATCTGTAGAAACTGCTTTAAAAATTGCGATTGCTTATCACCGGGTGAAAGGTGAAGGAACTCGCCAACGATTAATCGGCAGGGAACGTGGCTATCACGGCGTTGGTTTTGGGGGAATTTCTGTCGGGGGTATCGGTACAAACCGCAAGTTTTTTGGCAGTTTGCTCACGGGAGTCGATCATTTGCCTCACACTCACAATCTCGAACACAATGCTTTCAGCCGCAAACAACCGGAATGGGGAGCGCATTTGGCCGATGAATTGGAGCGGATTGTCGCTTTGCACGATGCGTCTAATATTGCAGCGGTAATTGTGGAACCGGTGGCTGGTTCGACTGGGGTTTTGATTCCGCCGAAAGGTTATTTGGAGCGACTGCGGGCGATTTGCGACAAATACGGAATTCTGCTGATTTTTGATGAGGTAATTACCGGATTCGGGCGGCTAGGCTCTAGTTTTGCTACGGAATATTTTGGGGTGGTTCCCGATATTGTGACGGCGGCGAAAGGGATAACTAACGGTACGGTGCCGATGGGGGCGGTGTTTGTGAAACAAGGCATTTATGATGCTTTTATGAATGCTCCTGAAAATGCGATCGAGCTTTTTCATGGTTATACTTATTCTGGTCATCCTGTGGCTTGTGCGGCTGCTTTGGCGACGCTGGATATTTATGAGGAAGAAAGGTTATTTGAACGAGCTGATAAGATGGCCGGTTACTGGGAAGATGCGGTGCATTCTTTGAAGGGCGTGCGGCACGTAATTGATGTTCGGAATCTGGGACTGGTGGCAGGTATTGAGTTGGAATCTATTGCTGGGAAGCCGGGGAAACGGGCCTTTGATTGTTTCTTGCAGTGCTATGAAAAAGGGTTGCTGATTCGGACTACGGGTGATATTATTGCTTTGTCGCCACCGCTGATTATTGAGAAGGAACATATCGATCGCATTGTGGAAATTTTGACAGGGGTTTTGCAGGACATGGAGTAGGATTAAAAGGAGATTTTGCACCATTCTCTCTTAACAGGCAAGATGCCTGTTCCACAAAATTAACAGGCAAGATGCCTGTTCCACAAAATTAACAGGCAAGATGCCTGTTCCACAAAATTAACAGGCAAGATGCCTG
>NZ_JAUBUY010000033.1:0-16510 GCF_036705565.1 Microcoleus sp. AT8-B5 | reverse complement strand
TTCCACAAACAGGCAAGATGCCTGTTCCACAAACAGGCAAGATGCCTGTTCCACAAAGAGTGAATTGATTGTGGGGAGTAGGGGTTGGGCAGGAGAGCCCGCCCAGAGAAAGCTTATTGAAAAGGGTTCAAAAAATTGAAAAGCGCTATAATAATTAACAACTAATGACGAATGACGAATAACTATGGTGCAATTAACTGCAAAAATTTCTGCTAACGAGTTAGCAAATTTGGCTGTAGATTTGATTCGGAAAACAGGTTGCGAGTACGGTGATGTACGTTTTTGCAGTTACCGAAGGCAGAATCTTTACGCGCGCGATCGATCTTTAAGTCAACTGTCAGATAATGTAAGTTCCGGTTTTGGCGTGCGCGTGCTTCTAGACGGCGCTTGGGGGTTTGCCGCCAGTCACAGCAAAACACCCGCAGAGGTTGCAAGAATAGTCGCTTTGGCTGTAGAAATCGCGAAAGGCAGCCGCTTAACTCAGAAGGAACCGGTGCGGTTAGTGCCTGTCGAAAAATATGTCGATACCTACATTACTCCCATCGCCATTGACCCTTTTTCTGTACCCGTTGCTGACAAAGCCGAACTGCTGCTAACTATCAACGAGCGGCTGCTAGCACACGGCGCACAAGGCATCAAAAAAGCTTCTTCTTTTTTGCAGTCAAGCCGCGAAGACAAGGTTTTTGCTTCTACAGAAGGCTCTCTAATCGAACAAACAATTTACCGCAGCTATCCGGGTTTTGCCTGTACGGCAATTGCGGGCGGCGATGCCCAAAGTCGCAGTTACGAACGCCCGCCGATGAATATCGGTTACGAACATATTAATCCCGATGATTTGTTGAGTCAAGTCGAAAGAGTTGCCGCCGAAGCTATTGAGAAAGTCAGCGCTCCCACAGTCCCGGCTGGTATTTGCAAATCCCTGATTCTTAAGCCGACAAATTTGTTTTTGACAATCCACGAATCTGTCGGTCATCCAACTGAATTAGACCGGGTTTACGGCTACGAATCTAATTTTGCTGGCACTAGCTTTGCTACTACTGATAAGTTAAATAAACTGCAATACGCTGCACCTTGGGTGAATTTTAAGTGCGATCGCACTCAACCAGGTGGCCGCGGTACAATGGGTTACGATGATGAGGGCGTAAAATCACAAGAGTGGTACGTTGTCAAGGATGGAATTTTAGTTGATTATCTCACTGACAGAGAGACGGCTTATCGCCTCGGACGCGGTAGCAGCAACGGTTCTGCTTACGCTGACAGTTGGTCGAGCGTGCCGATGGTGAGAATTCCCAATTTGGGATTGGAGCCGGGCCCGGATGGCGGCAGCCATACTGCTACTTTGGCACAGATGATTGCGGATACGGAAGACGGGATTTTAATCGACGGTATGGGTAGTTATTCGATCGACCAGCAGCGGCGCAATTTTCAATTCGGTGGCGATGCTTTTTGGAAGGTGGAAAAAGGTAAAGTTGTCGGTATGTTGAAGGATGTAACTTATCAGGCGATGACTACTGATTTCTGGAATCAAATAGATGCGATCGGGCCGGCTTCGGAGTTGGTTCAGTGCGGTACTCATATATGCGGAAAAGGCGAGCCGATGCAGGTTGCTCAGATGACTCACGCTTGTGTGCCGGTGCGAGTGAGGGATATTCAAATTGGGGGAAATTCTTAATTAGATTGTAGGTTTTTAATGTGAAAATTCCAGCGGATGCTATCATACCCGAAGCAAAGTTGACGCGCTATTTACTTGTTGCCAAAGCACAAGATGACAAGTCAAAATTTCTCGCTCAAGGGGGTTTTAGTCAAGATAACCCAGAAGCTTTGTTAGCAGCCATCCAGTTTTTGATAGCGTCGGCTGAGGCAGTAGAAAATGGTGCTAATGAATTCGGAAAGTTCTTTCGCGCCGAAGGTGAGTTGCCAGGGGCTAATGGACGTAATTTAGCAGTTGTTACAATTTGGTTGCAGTGGCAAATTGACGGAACTTTTCATTTTATTACTCTCAAACCAAAAAAGGAGTCTCGACGTGAAACTTGAACTTTACCAGCGTGTAGCATTGTGTCGGGATATGCCGCTATATCAGCTCAAAAAAGGTGATGTAGCCATGCTAGTCGATCGGGTACCTCATCCAAGGGAAGGCGAAGATGATGGCTGCGTTCTAGAAATATTTAATGCTTTAGGAGAATCGATTTTAATTGTGGCTGTTTCTCCTTCAGATGTGGAACCTCTGCGAGCAGATGAAGTGTTAGCAGTACGCTCTTTAGTACAGGCGAGTTGACCGTAGTATTGCGGCTAAACCTATTTTCAAATACAACAAATATTCCGGGACTTTAGCTTATGCTCGTAACAACATCGCCCGCACTTTTAAGTGAAGACCAAGCCTTATCTTTAGTAGAAAAAGCCGTCAAACTATCCAAAGCAGAGGAAGTATTTGTCAGTCTCTCTACTGGCGAGGAATCTCTTTCCCGATTCTCGGAAAATCAAATCAGCCAAAATATCAGCAAAACTGTATTTAGCCTGAGCATTACTAGCTATTTCGGTAACAAAAGCGCCTCTGCTGCTGTTACAGAATTTGATGAAGATGCGATCGCCTCTGCAGTCAAGCGATCGGAAGAATTGGCCCGAATTGCGCCGGCAGATCCCGAATGGATGCCGCTGCTGCCGCCTCAAACCTACGATTTGCGATCGCCCGCATTCGACGCAGCAACGGCAACTGTATCGCCTCTAGCACGGGCCGAAATGGTGCAGCAAGCGTGCGCGAGATCCTCCCAGGGGGGCGCTCATGGTTCGGGCACTTTGAGCGCTGAAACGTCGCTGTACGCGATCGCCTCGTCAACCGGACTCCGCGCCTGCAACCAGTCTACAGATGCGGATTTCAGCTTTACTGCTCGCATTGAAGACGGTTCTAGTTGGGCGAAGAGCACTGCTTGGAGTATCAACGAATTGCCGATCGCCCAATTAGCAGAACAAGTGCTCGATCGGGCGATCGCATCCCGCAACCCGCGCCCCATCACTCCCGGCGTTTATCCGGTAATCTTTGACGGCGCTGCTTTTGCGGGCTTGCTACCGTGGGTGATTTGGGGGCTGGATGCGAGGGCGGCGGATGAGGGGCGATCGTTTATGTCGATCGCCGATGCAGAGGGAAAACCAGCGGGAAACCGCGCGGGGGAACAACTTTTTAGCCCGTTAGTGCAAGTGCAGCGCGATCCGGCTCATCCTTTGTTGCGATCGAATACTTTTTTCGGCGACGGATTGAGCAATAACTATTTGGAAATCATCAAAGATGGCGTCCCTCAAAGTTTGTCTTATTCCCGCTACTGGGCCGCACAAAAAGGCAAAGAGGCAAAAGGTGCTTATTACCCGATCGTGATGACAGGTTCCGACCAAAGTTTAGCAGATTTAGTTGCTCAAACCGAGCGAGGAATTTTCGTCAGTCGAGCTTGGTACGTGCGCTACGTTAATCCGAAAACTTTGGAAGTAACGGGAATGACTCGCGACGGTACTTTTTTGATTGAGGATGGCAAAATTGCTTACCCGATTAAAAACCTGCGTTTCAATCAAGTTTTACCTGATATGTTGCGCGATGTGGATGCAGTTAGTACGGTGAAGCGTTACGGCGGTAGTGTCGTGCCCGGAGTGCGCGTGAAAGCTTTTAATTTCACCAGTATTACTGACAGTTTGTGACTCACACATTTCTAACAATCTGTAGGGGCGGGTTTCACAAACAATTACAGCCAACAAAGAACAATCTCTCAAACCCGCCCCCACTGACAGATTGTGACTCACACATTTTTAACAATCTGTAGGGGCGGGTTTCACAAACAATCACAGCCAACAAAGAACAATCTCTCAAACCCGCCCCCACCCAGATTAATGCGAGTGATTTATCGTAAAGGTAGAGTATTTATTTTGATAGTTAGGATTAAAACCAGCTATTATAGTCATCAGTCTGGAGTCTGTTGTTAGTAACAATTCCCAATTCCCAATTACCAATTATCAATGAATCAATATTTTGCTACAGTTGCGCGCGGTTTAGAAACAATTGCCGCCCAAGAATTAGAACGTTTAGGGGCCCAGGATGTCAAGCCAGATTTTACAGGGGTTTACTTTGCGGGCGATCGGGCTTTATTGTACCGCGTCAATCTTTGGTCGAGAACAATTTTTCGAGTGCTAATGCCGATCGCCGAATTCCGGTGTTACAACTCGGATATGCTCTACCGCGAAGTGCAGAAAATCCCTTGGGACGAATACTTATACCCCGAAAATACTTTAGCAGTAAACTGCACCGGCGGCAACGAAAAGTTGAACCACACTCACTTTACAGCTTTGCAGGTCAAAAATGCGATCGCCGACCAACAGCGCCTTCAATTTAACAAGCGTTCTAATGTCGATGTAGAGCATCCCGATTTGCAAATTAACATTCACATTCATCAAGATAGAGCTATTTTAAGTTTAGACAGTTCTGGCGGCAGTTTGCACCGCCGGGGATATCGACCGGCGATGGGGCTTGCTCCCCTCAAAGAAACCCTAGCTGCGGCTTTGTTGGAGATGGCAGAATGGACGCCTGATTTGCCGTTTTTAGACCCGATGTGCGGTTCGGGAACTTTGCCTTTGGAAGCGACTTTAAAGGGATTGAATATTGCACCGGGATTGTTTCGAGAAAAGTTTGGATTTATGAGTTGGCGGGATTTTGACGAACCTTTGTGGGATGAATTGTGGGCGGAAGCGGAAAATAGTGAGTTACCGGAACTTAAAGAGGTGATTGCAGGGTGCGATCGCGATTCTGATATGTTAACTCAAGCTCGCACGAACGCGCAGCAAGCTGGTATTTCCGGTAAGATTCAGTTTGCTCAAACCGAGTTATCTCAGTTGGAAGCACCCGCAGACAGAGGCGTTTTGATTTGCAATCCTCCCTACGGAGAGCGCCTGGGAGATGCTAGCGAATTAGGAGATTTGTACAAGATGTTGGGGGATATTTTCAAGCATCGTTTTAAAGGTTGGAATGCTTTTATTTTGACTGGGAATAAGGAGTTGGGTAAAAAGGTGGGACTCAGGACATCCCGGCGGATTCCTGTTTATAATGGCTCGATTCCGTGTACTTTGCTCAAATATGAACTGTATTAGCGAATGGGAGTGACCAAAAAGAAGAGGTACTAATAGTAAAGGAAAAAAAGAATCTATGCCGAATTACATGGCTCAACAATAATCAAATTAAAATAGTAATTTTACATTTGAATATATTGTTTTCTTAGCTTTAATATCCTGTCAGGTAAATTAACCACAATACTTGTAGGGGCGGGTTTCACAAACAATCTGTAATTCACATCCATAATATCTATAAACCCGCCCAGCCCGATCGACAGAATTTCATTACGGGCAATTCAAGGGAAATGACTTAACATTTACAGCGGCAAAAAAGAAACGTGAGCGGAAACAATCTTCCACCCTTGAGGAAACTTGCGCCACATCTGACTCTGCCGCCCCAGCCGTACCACTCCATCGATTACACGGCGAAATTCCAGCGTCACAGCCGCCGTGTCTGCATCGAATGTCACGACTTTGAGGTTGAACATTTCTCGATCGACATTTACAGGCGATCGTCCTTTGCGAAAAGCCCTCACCTCATCACTCCCGTACAGGTTCTCAGTCACCCCAAACCGCACGACTTCCGGCGCATCCCAGAACAAATTATCGAGAGTTTCAATATCGTTCGTACAAAGAGCTTTTTCGTATTTTAAATATAGTTCAGTTAACTCAGTCACCACAGTATTATCATTGATAACAGTCATTCGATTTTAGATTTTAGATTTTAGATTTTAGATTTTAGATTGACACCACGGATAAATCCGGGGGCTTGAGGATGCAATGATTTGGGATTTTGGATTGATTCCACGGATAAATCCGGGGCTTGTACCATCAAAAAATTATTGGTCATAAGTTGTAGATTTTAAAACTCTTAACTTTCACACGTTTTGTTTGCAATAAGGACTTTAGTCCTTACTACAAACAAAACTAATTAGAGGAAATTAATGCTCAATTTTGAGCGAAATAATCTTGTCACCTTGGCGGATAGCATTGACGACAGACATATCCTCAGTTTTGCCAAAAGTTGTGTGAACTCCATCTAAATGAGACTGGGGAGAATGGCAAATAAAGAATTGGCTACCACCCGTATCCCGGCCTGCGTGAGCCATCGATAAAGTTCCTGCCTCATGTTTGTTCGAGTTGATTTCGCACTTGATTTTGTAGCCGGGGCCACCAGTTCCATTGCCTTTTGGACAGCCACCTTGAATCATAAAGTTAGGAATGACTCGGTGAAAGGACAATCCATCGTAAAAACCTTTTTCCGCCAAGTCAACAAAATTCTTCACTGTGTTAGGCGCATCCGCATCAAACAATTCCAAATTGATTGTGCCTTTGTCGGTTTCCATAATAGCGCGGGTCATGATTTCTCCTGGTTCCTAAAATGAGTGTGTTGCCTGCGTGTTAATTGCGGACTTCGCTTTTATAACGACAGATTCAAACTGTCGTTATATTGTGGCTTTCAGAAGTGTAGCATATTCCGGCAACTCTCATAGAACTTATGTGCGCTTTCTGAGGAAACCCGGTTTATTCCGAGATTTGTGGTTAGCAAAGCCAATATTTTCGGAGACACGGGGCTTGTTACCCTCAGCCATATTTTAATTGTTGGTCACTGGCGGGCGATCGGGTTCTTCCTGAATATCGTTCATATTAAAAATGAAAGGAACCCGACTCGAACCTGCGCCCATAACCAGCACTTTTGGCATCTGAGCGCCGCCGCTTCTCCAAGCTTCGATCGCCTCTTTTTGCAGCACTAAATCGCCGCCCTGAGCCTTCAAAGTTTCAGCCAAAAGTCTTTGAGCTTCAGCCCTACCTTGAGCGCGGTTAATATCAGCTTGAGCCTGTTGTTCTGCTTCTTGAGCCACATAAACAGCCCTTTGCGCCCGCTGTTCAGCAACCTGTTTCTCCTCAACCGCTTTCGCAAAATCTGTGGAGAATCGAATATTAACAACGCTCGTATCGAGTACGATTACATCATACTTGGATAGCCTTTCCTTCAGCGCAGTATCAAAGTCTCGCTTCAGTTCACTTCTTTGAGTAATCGATTGTTCGGCGGTTCTCAGTGCAGCCGCTGTTTTAAAGGCTTCTTGCGTCTGAGGAGCAATTATTTTTGAGACTATATTCTCCAAGGTTCCTTGAGTCCTTCGGACATCAACTATTCTCGCAGGATCGAGGCGAAAGTTTATTGCAAAACTAGCATTTAAATCCTGAAGGTCTTTAGTAGCACTCTGGGCGGGAACTTCAAATTTTTGCACTGTTACATCGTACACATCTACCTTGGAGATCAGCGGGGGTCTGAGGTGAAACCCCTCTAACAATGCTCCATCTGTGGCTTTTCCTAAAACGCTAACCACCCCTGCTTCACCTGGATTGATGACGACAAAAGAGTTTAATCCCAGGAGTAGCGCGCCTACTAATAGAATCCCAGCGAATGCTGATGATATGCTCTGGAAACTTTGACTTTTCAACTTACACGCTCCTTTGTGATTATTCCATTATAATGGTTAAATAGATTCGGTCGCCTCTCAAGTCTCAAATCTCAAATCTAAAATGGATGGGTCGCCTCTCAAATCTAAAATGGATTGGCTGATGCTCAAAATTGTTAAATATCCTAGAACTTATCACATCGAAGGTTCGCGTTTCCAACCGGGTGATGAAGACCTCGACAGCGTGCCATTTAGCGCTTTGCTCGATCGCCCTCTAATTATAGAAGAAAAGGTAGACGGCGCAAATACAGGCATCAGCTTCGCACCAGACGGACAAATGCTGCTGCAAAGTCGCGGCCACTATCTCACCGGCGGGCCGAGGGAAAAACATTTTAACTTATTCAAGCAGTGGGCTTTCAGTCTCAGCGGAACCCTGGGAGAAGTGCTGGGAAATCGCTACATTCTTTACGGCGAATGGCTGTATGCGAAACACACTGTTTTTTATGATTTTTTGCCGCACTATTTTATGGAATACGATGTGCTGGACTTAGAAACCAGTCAATTTCTGAGTACAGAATCCCGCCGCAAGTTGTTAAGCGGACTGCCGTTAGCCTCCGTTCCCGTGCTGTTTTCTGGAGTTGTAAAATCTCCCAAGCAAATGATGCAGTTTGTGGAAAAATCTAATTTTATTCAACCGGGACATTTGGATCGGTTGCGTTTGTCCTGTCGGGAATTGGGATTAGATGAAGAACGATGTTTTAAAGAGACTGACAAGAGCGATCGCATGGAGGGGCTGTACATTAAAGTTGAAGAAGATGGCATAGTCAAGGCGCGTTACAAATACGTGCGTGCCAGCTTTTTGACTGCTATAAAAAATGCAGAAGGACATTGGCTAAATCGCCCAATTATACCGAATATTCTGCGTCCCGATGTGAATTTATTTAATTTTAGTTAACCCGCAGGTGAATTTATGAATGGACTGTTATCGCCCTCGGTCACTTGGACTTTTCCCTTTTGTCCCCAACCGCCCGATTGGTTTCTGGACTGGGACAGCATTCAAAATCATTTCGATTGGATTCAAAACTTAAAAGGATGTCAGCAAGACCCGATTTATCACGCCGAAGGAGACGTTTTAATTCATACCAGAATGGTCTGCGAAGCATTAATATCTTCCCCAAATTGGCGTCAATTACCCGTGCAAGAACGATCGATACTTTTTGCGGCCGCTTTGCTGCACGATGTCGCCAAACCAACCTTTACAAAAATCGAAGCCGATGGCAGAATTAGCTCAAAAGGTCACGCCCGCCAAGGTGCGAGAATGGTTAGACAAATTTTATCTCAATTCGAGCCGCCTGTGCAGTTTGAGATTCGGGAAACCGTGGTGGCGATCGTCCAATTCGGCAGTTTACCCATCTGGCTAATCGACAAACCCAACCCGCAGCAGTCGGTAATTAAAGTTAGTCAAGTTGTCCGCTGCGATTTCCTCGCACTTTTAGCCGAAGCAGACGTGCGCGGCCGACAGTGTAGCGACAGACAAGAATTGCTCGATAAAATAGAACTATTTCGGGAGTTTTGTCAAGAAAATAATTGTTTGGATTCTCCCCGACAATTCCCCTCAGCACACAGCCGATTTATCTATTTCCGCAAAGAGAACGGCCACCCGGATTACGAAGCATTTGACGACACTAAATGCGAAGTAATTTTGATGTCGGGATTGCCAGGAAGCGGTAAAGATTATTGGATTCGTAAAAATCTCCCAGATTTGCCAGTAATCTCGCTGGATGCACTGCGAAAAGAGATGAATGTCCCTCCCGACGAAACCCCTGGAAATGTGGTCACAGCCGCCAAACAAAGAGCGCGCGAATACATAAATGAGGGGCGTTCTTTTGTGTGGAACGCCACGAATACAACTAAACAAATGCGCCAGCAATTAATTAATTTTTTTGCCGATTATCAAGCGCGCATTCGGATTGTTTATCTAGAAGTACCTCTAGAAGAAATATTGCAGCGGAATCGATCGCGCACAGCAACACTACCGCAAGCAGTCATTCGCAAATTAGCTGCGCGGCTGGATATTCCAGACATCACAGAAGCCCATCAAGTCGAGTGGATCGTTAACAATTAATCTCCCTTTTTACCTCAAACTGTTAGAACCCCGACTTCTTTAAGAAGTCGGGGTTCTGGATATTAGGTTTGGGGTTTCCCTTGATATCAATGAGTTTGATAATTTTCCTCAGTCCAGCAGCGCGGCAGATTTTCACCGGAAGGAAAGACTAAATTACTTTTTGGAAAAGTTGCTTTCTCTTGCTCTTCTTGACCAGCTTGATTTTTTCCCGACACTTCTTGTTTTGTAGGGCTGATTAAAGCATCTACATCGAGGATTTCAATCAAGTCGCCTGATTCTTTTTCTTGTAAAAGCATAGTTTCTCCTTGAAGGGTAAATGCGAGTTAGGGTTTGAGGACAACTTTGATGCAGTTGTCTTTTTTCTGTTTGAAAATCTCGTAAGCGTGGGGCGCTTCATCCAATTTCATTCGGTGCGTAATTACGAATGACGGGTCAATTTCGCCTTTTTGAACGCGATCGAGCAAAGGCCGCAAATAGCGGTGAACGTGCGTCTGTCCCATTTTCAGGGTCAAGCCTTTGTTGAAAGCTGCACCTAATGGCACTTTGTCAACGAAGCCGCCGTAAACGCCCGGAATTGACACTGTACCGCCCTTGCGACAGGCGAGGATCACTTGTCGCAGGGCCGTAGGTCGATCGCTCTCCAACCGCACGGCTTGCTTTGCTTTGTCGTACAAAGCGTCGAGACCGGTGCCGTGGGCTTCCATTCCCACCGCGTCGATGCAAGAGTCGGGCCCGCGTCCCCCCGTCATTTCGGTGACGGCTTCCCCGGCGTCCATTTCTTCATAATTGATGATTTCAGCTTTGGCCGCGGCCGCCATTTGCAAGCGTTCCGGTACGCGGTCGATCGCAATTACTCGATCGGCCCCCAGCATAAACGCGCTTCTGATCGCAAATTGTCCGACCGGCCCGCATCCCCAAACTGCTACCGTATCCCCCGGCTGAATGTCGCAGTTTTCTGCCGCCATGTAACCCGTCGGAAAGATATCCGTGAGGAACAATACTTGTTCGTCCGAAAGTCCGTCTGGAATTTTTAAAGGGCCGACATCTGCAAACGGAACCCGCGCGTATTCTGCTTGACCTCCTGCATAGCCGCCCGTTAAATGCGAGTAGCCAAACAGTCCCGCCGGCGAATGACCGAACATTTTTTCAGCCAGCCCTGCATTGGGGTTGGAGTTGTCGCACAGCGACCACAAATCGCGGTTGCAAAAGAAGCAACTGCCGCAAGAAATAGTAAAAGGAATGACGACGCGATCGCCCTTTTTTAAGTTCTTGACTTGGCTGCCGAGTTCGACTACTTCCCCCATGAATTCGTGCCCCATGATATCGCCCGATTGCATTGTCGGGATGAAGCCATTGTAGAGGTGCAAATCCGAGCCGCAGATTGCTGTAGACGTGATTTTAACTATCGCATCGCGCGGATTGATAATTGTTGGGTCTGGTACATTATCAACTCGCACATCATTTGCTCCGTGCCAGCAAAGAGCTTTCATTATTTTTTTTCCTCTATTTAACTACTAGCTAGCAGATTTTTGATTCTAAATCTTACCTTTACTAAGCCGATAAATTACTCGCTTCGATGTTTTTAATTGTAAGCATATAAAATATTTTATCTCTCTATCCGAGGTATAATTTAAAAATCTATCTTTCGGCTGTTTTAAATAACAAAAATGTAAAGTTTATGCCCCAAAAATGCGGAAATTTTGACTTTATTGTGTTAACGCCCAACCTTTATAGCAAGCACGCTCGACGGTTAAGACGTTCCTAATTGCTGAAATCATTGCGGAAGATTGCTTCTTCTTTCTTTTTACCCTGAGCGAACTTGAAAGGCTTTCAACATCTGCTATAACAGTTAATAACGAGATGGATGAGGTTGTTTTTGTGACTCGCCGATCCCTATCCTCTCACAATAGATAAAATATCCGCCCTAAGTCTCACTGTAGCGGCTGCTTGGACTCACATTAGATAAGTAGCGACATAAAAATTCTCAACTAAAAGCAAGTTTATCGATTATTAAGTAGGGTGCGTGACTTTTGTATAGCTCAACACTCTTCACCAATATTGACAATCACGCACCCTGCTTAAGGAGGAATAATCGTCAAATATTGTATATTAGTTATAGCTAAAAGCCGAGCTTGCGCTAAAGTTGTTAAAGATTAAAATTTATCGATCGCCTTTTATGCCTTACACTGCATCTACCCCAACAGACCCCCATCAACCCAACATCCGCAATGCCGACCACCGCTTACTAGAATTCACCAAGCTGACGCCGATGATGCAGCGGTATGTGGAAGTGAAAGAACAGTATCCCCACGCACTTTTATTGTTTCGAGTCGGAGATTTTTTTGAGTGTTTTTTCCAAGATGCAGTTACAATTTCGCGGGAATTAGAACTTGTTTGTACGAGTAAAGAAAGCGGCAAGGAAATTGGCAGAGTGCCGATGACAGGAGTGCCGCACCACGCCCTCGACCGCTACACCTCAATGTTAGTAGAAAAAGGCTATGCTGTAGTAGTTTGCGACCAAGTAGAAGATGCCTCGATTGCTGCTAAAGAAGGTCGTCAAGTCAAGCGAGAAATTACCCGCATTCTCACTCCCGGAACTTTGACTGATGACGGAATGCTCAAACCCAGACAAAATAATTTTTTAGCCGCAATTGTGATAGCGGGGGAACATTGGGGATTGGCTTATACTGATATTTCTACGGGAGAATTCGTCACTACCCAAGCCGACACTTTAGAACAATTAACCCTCGAATTGCTGCGCTTGCAGCCTTCGGAAGTCTTGGTGCCGACTAATGCGCCGGATTTGGTGACTATGTTGAGGCCCGGAGAGAAATCCGAGCATTTGCCCGATTGTTTGCCGAATTCGTTTTGCTATTCTTTGCGATCGCAAATTCCGTTTACTTTGTCCGAAGCAAAACAGAGAATCCTACAAAAGTTCAAAGTGCGATCGCTCGAAGGCATGGGATGCGGCCACCTTTCCCTCGCAGTTCGCGCCGCCGGCGGCTTGTTGCAATATCTCGAAGAAACTCAAAAAGAAAAAGCAGTTTCTTTGCAAAGATTGCACACTTACACTCTCACCGATTTTCTCATACTCGACTACCAAACCCGCCGCAATCTCGAAATTACTCAAACAGTGAGAGATGGGGTTTTTCACGGTTCGCTGCTGTGGGCGATCGACAAAACCAGCACCGCAATGGGAGGCCGCGCTTTGCGCCGCTGGGTGCTGCAACCTTTGCTCAACATTAAAGGCATTTGCGCGCGACACGACACGATTCAAGAATTAGTAGAAAATAACGCCCTGCGCCAAGATTTGCAGCAGTTGCTGCGCCAAATTTACGACATCGAAAGACTGACAGGCCGCGCGGGTTCTGGAACAGCTAGCGCGCGGGATTTGGTCGCTTTAGCTGATTCTCTCTCGAAACTGCCGCAATTAGCCTCGATCGCAGCCCAAGGGCGATCGCCCTATTTGAAAGCGCTGCAAAATGTACCGCCAATTTTAGAAGAATTAGCAAGTAAAATTCACGCTCATTTAGTTGATGAACCGCCGATTCATTTAAAAGAAGGAGGTTTGATTCGATCGGGAATCAATGCCATGCTAGATGAAATGCGCCACACTGCATCAGCCGACCAAGAATGGATTGCAAATTTAGAAGCAACCGAGAGAAAACGCACCGGAATTTCTAATTTAAAAGTTGGCTACAATAAAGCTTTCGGCTATTACATCAGCATTACCAAATCGAAAGTAGACCAAGTACCGAAGGACTACACCCGCAAGCAAACTCTCACCAATGAAGAACGCTATAGCACTGAAGAATTAAAAGAAAGGGAAGTGCGAATTCTGACGGCGCGGGAAGATTTAAATCAATTGGAATACGATATTTTTGCTAAAGTGCGATCGGAGGTAGGAGAACACGCCGAAATTATTCGCAACGTTTCCCGCGCCGTGGCGGCGGCCGATGTTTTGTGCGGTTTGGCAGAAGTAGCAGTTTACCAGAATTACTGCCGCCCGACTATGACAGAAAGTCGGGAAATTAAAATTATTGAAGGTTGTCATCCTGTGGTGGAAAAGTCTTTGCCACCCGGATTTTTTGTACCTAATTCTGCTTTTTTGGGTCGCGAAGAATCGCTAAACCGCCCAGATTTAATTATTTTAACAGGCCCAAATGCTAGCGGCAAAAGTTGTTATTTGCGGCAGGTTGGTTTGATTCAGTTGATGGCGCAGATGGGCAGTTTTGTGCCGGCGAAAGCTGCGAGTTTGGGAATTTGCGATCGGATTTTTACCCGCGTCGGCGCAGTCGATGATTTGGCAACCGGTCAATCTACGTTTATGGTGGAAATGAACGAAACTGCAAATATTCTCAATCACGCGACGCCGCAATCATTGGTTTTGTTAGATGAAATTGGCAGAGGAACGGCAACCTTTGACGGACTTTCGATTGCTTGGTCTGTGGCAGAATATTTAGCAACTGAGATTCGGGCGCGGACAATTTTTGCGACTCACTATCACGAGTTAAATGAGTTAGCTTCTATTTTAGATAATGTCGCAAATTATCAAGTGACAGTGAAAGAATTGCCGGATCAAATCGTGTTTTTGCACCAAGTCCAGCCGGGAGGTGCTGACAAATCTTACGGAATTGAAGCGGGCCGATTAGCTGGTTTACCGCCGTCGGTGATTGACAGGGCGAGACAGGTGATGAAGCAGATTGAGAAACATAGCAAAATTGCGATCGGGCTGCGGAAAGGTGTTAAAAAAGATGGTAAAAAAGAGTCTGATGGCCAACAGTTAGATATTTTTGAGGATTGAAATTTTAGGTGGTAAAAAAATTGGTAGTAACTTCTATATTGCACCATTTTCAATAAGCCTTTCAGGGGCGGGTTCTCCGGCCCAACCCCTACTCCCCACAAGAAAATTCACTCTTTGTGGAACAGGCATCTTGCCTGTTCATAAAAATAGTGCAATATCTCAGTTACTACTTTTACTACAAACCAGGAACTCTCCAGCAACTCTAACGCCCATTTTGCAATTTTCTTACCTCTTTGTGCACGCTCATCCCTATTTCCAAAGCAGGCCGACTTGCTCAATCAGTTGAAAGCGCAGCGCAAAAAGTCGAGGGCGGACTTGGCTGATATCGACGCTATTCTGGGGCTTCTGGCGGAAGAGTACGGCTCAAACCTGGTCTAGGTATGGATTGTATTCAATTTGTATTCAAACGAGGCAGATTGTAGTCAAATCGTAGTCAATTTCTAGTCAATTAGACCCCTGACTTAGCCGTATTCTGAGCAATAAAAAACCTCAAACCGTTGATTTATCGTTGGTTTGAGGTTCTTATGGACGCAAGCGGGCAGCGGGAATCGAACCCGCATAGTTAGCTTGGAAGGCGCTAGGGGGTAAGCGCTAAGCCCCTTATGTAGTAAGGCGTTGTGTGTTTAACAAATACTTTGTCTCTAATTTTGTCTCCAATTTGTCTCCAAAAGTAGTATCTTGGTTGCATTGAAGTTGGAGACAAAATTATGGTTGACTCTCCCGATCGGGCAAAAAAAGGATCGGTTGTTATCCAGACTCGCAGTGGCAGACTAAGGTTGCAACTACCCAGACATCTTTATGGCGGCGAACGCAAACACTTTTACCTAAATCTGGCAGATACCCCTGAAAACTGGGAACTAGCAGAAGCTAAGGCACAGTTGATTGAATCTGATATCAAGTTTGAGCGGTTTGACCCCACACTCAAAAAGTACAAGTCACAGACTCACCTGACTGTTATTGAGACGGTCAAGCCTAAGCCTGAACTGACACTGACTAAGCTGTTTGCTAAATACTTGGAATTCAAGAAACCAGCACTCAAGGCCACAACTTTTAACTACTTGGTAACAGGCATTCAAAGCTATGTTGACCGTTGCCCCTACCAGCCTCTATCAGAGGACTGCGCTTTGCAGGTACGCGCTTGGCTATTGGAGGATACGACCAACAGCATGACCAAAAGGATTTTGACTCACCTAAATGCAGCGGTTAAATAGGGAATTAAGTTCAAGATTGTCAAGAGCTTGACTGTATCCCCGTTCGAGGGGCTAGCAGCAGAATTGCCTAAACATAACTGGGAAAGCGACCCGGAACCGAACGCATTTACGGCAGAAGAAAAAGAGCTGGTATTGGAGGCTTTTAAGAATCACAGAGGGACTTGGAATGGGAGGGGAGAAACGGGGCAAAAGTTTTGTTTTTACTACCCGATGGTGCAGTTCTGGCTGCTGACTGGATGCCGTCCATCTGAAGCTGTTGGGTTGAGGTGGTCTGACATTGCTACTGACTTTTCTCACATTGTGTTCAATGGGAGTATACAGCACCCAAGCGGTAAGGAGACAAGGGTTGACGGCAGTAAAAACAATAAGCGACGTAAATTTCCTTGCAATCAAGAACTGGTTCGGTTGTTGAAAGGTATCAAGCCACAAAATCTGACTGACAAGGATAGGTTGGTATTTCCATCACCTATTAAGGGCGGGGCGATTAATTACAACAATTTCAGTAAACAGGTATGGCATAAATTGGTTGACCCGATTACTGAAAAAACCAGGCAACATGAACAGGGTTCTAAGACAACTACCCCCTACTCTTGCCGGGATACTTTTATTAGCGAACAGGTTGGCAAGGGTGTACCGAGTGCGGTTGTTGCTAAATGGTGTGATACGTCGGAAAGGGTAATTAATGCTGTGTATTTAGACGGCAAGATTTTGGAGCATTTACGCCCGCTTTGATGCTGTTAGGATGTTGATTCTAGGGGCAACTTTTGGGATATAAAACTTTACACTTTCTGTGTTGACAAGGAAGTGGAAGTCTGCAATCGTGAGTAACTAAGGAAGATTGATGCGCGGTTGACGAGCACTTGCA
>NZ_JAUBUY010000032.1:0-75246 GCF_036705565.1 Microcoleus sp. AT8-B5 | reverse complement strand
GGATGTAAGTCGATCTGGTAAAACTTCGGTTTTGTTGGACGCCCCGCCCCGTTGAATCAGGAAGCCAGCGCTGTACCACTTAAGTGGTCAGCGTCTGGTAGTTCACGACAAAGTTAAAAATTTGTGTGTGGGGGAAAGCATGGATTCCTTAAAAGGGCGAGATTTATTAAGTCTGGCAGATTTAAGCATTGACGAATTAAATTATTTGCTGGATCTAGCAGCCAGTTTAAAATCGGGAATGGTCAAGCTGAAACGCAATAAAGTTCTCGGCTTGTTATTTTCCAAAGCTTCAACGCGAACGCGGGTAAGTTTTACGGTAGCAATGTATAAATTGGGAGGGCAAGTGATTGACCTCAATCCCAACGTTACACAAGTCAGCCGCGGGGAACCTTTGGTAGATACAGCCAGGGTTTTAGACAGATATTTAGACATTTTGGCGATTCGGACGTTCGAGCAAAAGGACTTAGCAACTTTTGCTAATTATGCGAAAATTCCTGTGATTAATGCGTTGACAGATGACGAACACCCATGTCAAGTTCTGGCGGATTTAATGACAGTAAAAGAGTGTTTTGGCAAGCTAGAAGGATTGACCCTGACTTATTTGGGCGATGGCAATAATATGGCTAATTCGCTGATGTTGGGCTGTGCAATGACGGGAATGAATGTAAGAATTGCTTGCCCTCAAGATTTCGGGCCCAATGCTGAGATAGTGGAAAAAGCTAAGAATATTGCTCAGGGAAAAACCGAAGTTACGGTGACGACGGACGCAGAAGCTGCTGTGAAGAATGCTCAAGTGATTTATACTGATGTTTGGGCGAGTATGGGACAGGAAGAGGAAGCAAAAATCAGAATTCCTTTGTTTGAACCCTATCAGGTAAATGAACAATTGCTGAAGTTAGCCGATAAGAATGCAATTGTATTGCACTGTTTGCCCGCACACCGGGATGAAGAGATTACCGATGCAGTGATAGAAGGCAGTCAATCGCGCGTTTGGGATCAGGCAGAAAATCGGATGCACGCTCAGCAAGCTTTGCTCGCAAGCATTCTGGAAAGCGATTAGGTTTGTAGTAACGACTTCAGTCCTTAAAGATGTTGTCAGTAAATATGTCGCCATTTCGCCAGTCCGCCAGGGGTTTAAACCCCTGGCTCAAAGCTTAAGTCGGTTTTAACCGACTGCGACTATTAGATTTATTGTATCGATTTTTTAGGCGAATAAAATTGCCGATGAATTCAAAATAGTTGGCGGTTTTACAAACAGATTAAATACTTGCCTCTCTCTCTTCTCTCTCTGCGCCCTCTGCGCCCTCTGCGGTTAATAAAAATTATTAAGTTCGCAGCGCGCACCTATGGCATAATTGGTGGCAACATTGCCTGAATTGCGATATTAAAAGTAGGAAATTCCAGCGGTGAAACGATCGCGCTTTCTCCCAGAATTAATTCGCTTTGATACCCATTTTCTGTAGGTTCTCGAAAAACGTGCAGTTGTCGATCGCCCACATTTAATACCCAATAATCGGCAATTCCCGATCGCGCGTAAGCTTTGGCTTTAATTTCGCGATCGAAAGTTAAGCTGCTGTCTGCCACTTCGATAATTAGATATACCTCTGAGGGCGTCGGATGGTGAGTCGCATAGTCAAAAGGATCGATTCTGACTACGGCAATATCTGGTTCGGGTTCAGAATTGTCATCAAGGGCGATCGGATCTTGCATACGTACCCAGGCAAGATTTCTAAAAAGGTATTGCAGCAAGCTATCTGTACGCCCTAAAGCGGAGGTGTGAGCAGTTCCTTTTGCACTCATTTTGATGATATTTCCTGAAAGTAGTTCGACTCGTTCCTCTGGGTGAAAAAATCCCATCTCTCCCAGCTTGTGATACTCTTTAACTGTCCATTTACGGAGCGTGAAAGCAGCTTCTGTTGTTAGCATATCTCGATTGATAAATTTATAATTTGATGTGGAATGATTTTATTTTAGCTTATGATATTAACTGGTTCCCAGGCAGAGCCTGGGAACCGATATCTAGAGGCTCTGCCTCGCAAGCTTTTATGGAAATTGGAGGCACAGCCTCCGGATCTGCGTTACCAGGCTCTGCCTGGTAACGAGTAAAGCAGTTAAGATGCTCCGAGATTGATTTTTGTTACGTCACCGGCGACAACATTAACTGTTTGTTGAATTTGACTTCCGTCAACTTTCAACTGATAAGTTCCCGGAGAAAGCTCGATCGCCCCAAACCATCCTTTACCATCAGCGCGCAGTTGGCGCACCGCGCCAATATCATCGATCGACTGCAATGTCAAGCTCGCACCGTCGCAAGTTTGAGCGCAGCGCTGCAAATTTCCGGCGATCGCACCTGTAGTCGGCCGCGACTTCCAAGGCATATCGGGAATCCCCACCGCAGTCGTCCACACCGGCTGAGTTTCAACAGTTTTACCCGTCGCGCCGTCAACGTATTGACTCGGCTGCGAGAGCGCGGTATAAAACCAATCATTGCTTTGAAGAACGTATTTCCAAGGCTGGCGGGGCAAATCACCGCTACCGCCCGATCGCAGTTCCACATTCGTGTAGACGTTGCTGCTAGCGTAGGAATACAGCACCGTACCCGCTAGGTTATTCCCTTTCGCAGAAGGCCCTTCGGCGCGGCGTACCTGCGCTAGAGTGTCTTCGATGTAGTTGAGGTAATTGCCGGGGCCGATCGCAATTTGGCGGTTATACTGGTGGTCTTTGGCGTACTCGATCCAGTTGTCATAAGCGAGTTTTTGCGATCGTTTGTACTCGCGCTGGTAAGTCATCGGCATCGCCATGTCTACAATCCCTTCTTCCAGCCAAGCGCGCCAATCCTGCAATACTTCTTTGTAAGGCTGTGTTTGATACCACCCTGCATCGTTTTTCGGGCCGTCTCCCCAGGCGATCGTGGCGGCGGTAATTTTAACGCGCGGTTTAATCGCAAGGCTTTCTACATAAAGCTTCCGCACTAAATTCGTCACCTGATCTCGCCGCCACTGCATCCAGGCGGGATCGGTGGGTGCGGGTTTGCCCGATCGACCTGTTTGCTGATTGAAACGGGCGATCGCAGTCGGATTGTAGCCCCAAGTCGGCCCGCCGTAGCGCACATAATCCAACTGTACGCCGTCCACATCGTAGCGCTTCAGCAAGTCCAAATAGACGGAAACAGTATAATCTACGGCGTCTGGATGGCCGGGATCGAGATAGCCTTGGGCTTGCCCACCGTAAGTCAGCATCGCCCAATTGTCGCTGCCGGGGGCAGAAGGCCCGTGTTGTTGCCAAACGTGACCGGCGGGAAGTTTGGTGCCCGAAACCACCGGCAGCGTCACCATCCAAGCGTGTACTTCAATGCCTGCGGCGTGGGCTTTGTCAATCAAATCTTGCAGGGGATCGAAACCCGCCGGAACGTTGGGATCGAGGGTGCGGGGTTCGATCGCACTCGTGTAAAAAGCATCGCCACGGCGGCGGACTTGGGCGACGATCGCGTTGGCATTTGCCCGCTGCGCGTCTGCGATCAATTTTGTGACTTCTTGAGGGGTTTTGAAGCCGGGGTTGAAGGCGTCCACCCAGAAGGCGCGAAATTCGGCGGTTTGGGTTTGTGGGGGCATAGTTGCGATCGCGCGGTTTGGGAACCAGTTTGATAACCAACCAGGAGTCAGCAGAAAACTAATTGTTAAGCCAATCAGGAACAAGCTTGACAAAAAGAATGTTTTGGTATTTCGCATCAGAAATGTGTGAGAGAGCGTTTAACAGTCCTTTACGGACTTTTGGTTTGAGCGTCCGCTTGACATTTTCGCACAAGGGTACATTCATTGGGTCGATCGGTAAATAGTTGAGTAATACCGCTGGGAGAGTCGAGAATGAGATTAAAATTGACCTTGGCAAAATGCGCGATATTTTCCGATCTTTCAATATAGCGGTTGAGCCCGTAAATTGAATCCGCTACACCACTTAACATAGTTTTACAGGCTAAATAGGGTTTTAATGATTTTCATTTTGGCTGTATCAAGGCCGGGTTCAAGTTTGGCAATTGGAGTTAGGCTTTTCCACTTGCCTTTATTTGCGTTGAAAATAGCATCTGCTGTTTTTTCGGCATCAATCTTATCAAAGCCTCCTATTTTATTAGTGGATAAGTAATTGAGGCGATCGAAAATTTCATCTCTAGATGCACGTTTCACGCTAACTGCTTCAGGCGGTGGCGGCGGTGGCGCCACTGGAGCAGGCGATAGAAAGCAGACTTTGGCAAGTGCATCCAACTTTTTACCCTTAGTAATGCCACATTTTAAGCTGATAACAGGGTTAAAGTTTGACCACGTTTCCCGATTGGCTGCTGAAATGCGATTAGCTGCTACAATAACATCCAATCCCTTCAATGCACTTCCTGGTTCTGCAACCAAATATCTAAGTGCAGCGAGAATAGTATCTCTTGATGCTGTGCTAAGGTTAACTTTTGGTATGACTTCCCTTGCTAAAATTTTAGCTTGCTCAATGTTTTTAGATTCTGGCTCAATGATTATGCACCAGACTCGCTCTAGTTCAGCTTGTTGAGCGACTGCATAAATAAACGAATTGCTGACTACTTGATATTGATAATCACCTGTTTCTTTAACAATCACAGGAATCCAATTGCGTCCGCCAGCGTTCAAAATAGCCTCGGCTGCGGCGGTGATAATAAACTCAGATTCAGAGCAGGGTTCCCCTGGTTCAATATCAGCTAATGGCAGGTGCATCAGCTTACCGATGTCATCATATTTACTCATTGTAAGAAATACTCCTTAATTAGACCAAAATAGTGTTCAGCAGCGGTCTTGTTAAGAAAGACAGCGGGAATATGAGAGAAAGCAGCATTGGCAACAGTTGCATAGCTGGGAATGCTGAAGATAGTTTTGTCAGCCTTCCCGCTTGTAGATTTAGGCCAATAATATGGTAGCAGATCAAAGCTGCCTTTTTTAGCTTGATTAATTATTTTTTCAATTTCCAGATTCGCTGTCTGAAGCCCAGGATCTGTGATCTTCTCTCCATTGAAAAAGATGGGTAAGGCAATTGGCCCACCATCTCCTCTTTCTTGTTTAATTTCGGGAATAAAATTTGTAATTACCCTCGCGGCATTGTGTAGTGAGGCTAATCCATTATGCTTGGTAGGGATGAGAACAACGTCAGAGGCATAAAGACTGCTCTGACTGAAAAATAACCATTGGGTAGGGCAATCAATCAATATGTAATCATATTGATAAACAAAAGTTTTAAGGATATCTCGCAATCTTTTTGGCCCCCTTGGAACTGTCATACTCTTTGTTGTATGGTTTACACTCTGCTCTGTAAATTCTTCCATTCTTTCATCTGATGGAATCACCTCAAAAAGATGTAATTGTTGTCCCTGTTTGTTGGTGTGAATAAAAGGAACAACTGTTTTGATAACATCTGCTTTGGGATTAATTAGACAGTCAGATAAAGTAATAGAGCCTACGCCTAATCCAAGAGTTTGCGTTAAATCTCTTTGTGAATCAAAATCAACTACTAGAACTTTCTTGTTTTGTTTTCGCAAAATTGCTGCTAAATTGAGCGTTGTTGTCGTTTTGCCTACACCTCCTTTATTGTTATAGATACAAACCGTCAATGCCTTGGGCGGGTTGTCAATCAAAGATTTGATATGTTGGACAATGGCACTAATATTACTTTTGTTAATCAGAGTGCAAGCAGTTGCTGGAATTACAACTTTCCCATGCCTCTGAAATAACTGGATATGAATGCCATTGGTAATAATGCCCCATTGAGCGGTTTGACATTTAGGAGATAGCAGATATCTTTTAATCTGTTCCCTAGTAGCGTTATATTTGGGAGTACCTTCCGCCAAGTTAATTTTAGCTCCTGTCGCTATTGCCCGTCCCTTGCCTTCAACAAGTAAGTAGGGATCAACACCCGAAAACAAAAACTTATTAGTCCCAATATTTTTACGAGCGGCGAAATCTACTGTATCAGCACCTCGACCTGTTGGAAATTGCGGAAACAGCATTTCATTTTTAGTGAATCCAAGTGCTTCTATCAGAACCGACGTAAATTGAGAGTTGACGATCGCTTCACTGGCATTCTCTGGAATGCTATCTAAAACTTGACTCCAGTTGATAGTTGTCATCATTTATAGCTAGATACTTAAGTAAAATCATAACGCTTGGTTTGAGTTTGTGTCATCGTTAGCTACCTCCCGCTCTAGCTATATGAACAGTCAACATACTTTGGGATAAGTTATATATTTTCTAGGGCGCTTGACATTTTTGCACATCCGTGGCATTTTGGGCGAAAATACACTGAACTGGCGATCGGCAGCATCACCTAATTTTCGGGATACTTTCTTGAACTGTGAAGGATACGGAGAATTTCTACGTTTTCTTCTTTTACTCGATAGATGATGAGATAAGAGGTATTGGAAATGACAAGTTCTCTAGTAGCTTCTACGCGACCGACTCGGCCCATAAAAGGAAATTCTGCGAGTTGACCTACAACACTCTGAATCCTTAAAATTAATTGCCTTGCTGCCTCTGGATCGTCTTTAACAATATATGCGTGAGCCTGTTCTAGATTTCGCAAAGATTGTCGCAGCCACTTAATTTTCATTGGTCAATTTGACAAAAACTGCTTGGACTTCATCATCGCTGGCAAAGTCTCCAGCTTCGGCCTCGGCAACGCCTTTATTAATCTCATCAAGCAGCCATTGATAGATGTCTAGGTAAGAAGCGATCGCTTCGTTTAAAACATAAGTTAAATCGCGATCGGTGACAGTAGCGATCGCCTTCAGCGCCTCTTTTTTTTCGCTATCAAGGAGAAATGTAAAATTTTCTTGACTCATGGCTGCCCTTTGCTGTTATGGGAAGAGAGTAAACTGGTACTATGATAGCGTAGAGATTCCTATTTTGGCGAAAATAAACTGAACTGGCGAGCACTTTTTGAACAAATGATAGTACCGCACTTTCAAACGCTAGCCCTTCCGGGTAACAGCTACTCAACAGCAAGCAATTTACTCGATCGAGTAGATGGCTGGCGCCAAGAAGCAACCCGAAAGTTGCAGCAAAGCCAGAGAGGAGAAAAGGGACAATTTTTAACACCTTCCTCAGTCGCAAGTTTGATGGCGGGAATGTTTGAATTCAACTGTCCCGATATATCGCTTTTAGATGCCGGTGCAGGAATTGGTTCCCTGTTAGCAGCCGTTGTTTGCGAGCTTTGTCAGCGCCCAAACAAACCGCGTAGTCTGCACGTTACAGCTTATGAAATTGACATTATTTTGATTGAATACCTCAACCAAACTTTAGAATTATGCAGTATAGAATGTCAGCGTTTTGAGATATCTTTTACCTGTGAGGTTCGCGAAATAGATTTTATTCAAGACAGCGCCGATATGTTGCAGCCCAATCTCTTTAAACAACCAGTAAAACGGGAATTTACCCATGCAATTATCAATCCTCCCTATGCCAAAATAGACGCTAAATCCCAAGCCAGAACCTTGCTGCGTTCCATAGGAGTAGAAACTAGCAATCTCTACGCTGGTTTTATAGTTGCCGCCGCTCACTTACTCAAACCAAACGGTGAATTAGTGTCGATTACTCCCCGCAGTTGTTGCAACGGTTTATACTTTCGAGATTTCCGCAAAGTCTTCCTTCAAATGATGGCTTTACGCCAAGTACACATCTTTGAATCCCGACAGTTGCCATTTCGCGATGATGCGGTGCTGCAAGAAACTATTATTGTGCGCGCCACCAAACAAATAGAACAGCCAGATACTGTACTAATTACCTCAAGCAGCAGCGTGGGTGACGACCTGGTTTTGTCTCACCAACTGCCCTATACCGCCCTAATTAATCCCCAAGATTCCGAGCAATTTATTCGGATTTTACCGGATTCTGTCAGCCAGAAAGTAGTCGAGCAAATGGCTCAATTTACTTGCACCCTAGAGGAATTAGGCTTAACAGTTTCTACCGGAAAAGTTGTAGATTTTCGTGTTCGCTCTGACTTGCGGTTAAAACCTGAAAACAGTACAGTTCCGCTGATTTATCCCGCACACTTCTGGGCTGGCGGTGTTGAATATCCCACAGCAACGAGAAAGCATCAAGCTTTAGCTGTCACGGAAAAAACTGCTGCACTCCTCGTACCTAACGAACATTATGTTTTGAGCAAGCGCTTCTCCTCAAAGGAAGAGAAAAAGCGAATTGTTGCAGTTGTCTGGGATGCCACCAAAATTAATAGTTCTAGCGTTGGTTTTGAGAACCATTTGAATTACTTTCACCAACAGGGACGCGGATTAGACCTCACCCTGGCGCGGGGATTAGCCGTTTATCTAAATTCGAGTTTGGTAGATGCGTTTTTCCGACTGTTCAACGGACACACTCAAGTTAATGCTACGGATTTACGCAATTTGAAGTATCCTAATCTAGAGCAATTACTTTTACTTGGCGCTCAAATAGGAGAAATATTTCCTACACAGCGGGAGATTGATCAACTTGTCGAGAGACAACTGCTGAAGGCGACCAATCCGTTAGAAAATAGCCCAATGACAATCAAGAACCGTATTGATGAATCTCTAGAAATACTTGCAGCGCTGGGTTTTCCAAAAGGTCAGGTTAACGAACGTTCCGCCTTAACCCTTCTGGCTTTGCTTGACCTCAAGCCAAAGGATGCTTGGGAATTGGCAAAATCTCCACTTCGGGGAATCACACCAATTATGGAATTTATGGCTCAGCAATACGGTAAAAAGTATGCGCCAAATACGCGGGAAACTGTGCGCCGCCAGACTGTGCATCAGTTTCTAGATGCAGGTTTAATTGTTGTTAATCCTGACAGTCCCGAACGTCCGGTGAATAGTTCAAAAACTGCATATCAGATAGAAGAAAGTGCTTTGGAACTGCTGCGAACTTATGACACTTCTGACTGGGACAAGAATCTTCGCGCTTACCTCGTTCATTTTAACGAAGAAAAATTTTTGCAGGCTTATTCACAAAACAAAAATAGTTTTGAGTCTGAATGATGCTAAAATGCACTATTTATATGGCAGCCGCTGGCATCGGAATGGCATATACTGTGATGCAAGCGGTTTAATTGACCGGAATTGTCGATCGCACTCAGTAAATCAAATAAGTAACTAGGTAAAATATCTCTGCAATGGAAAAAAAGCATAACGCTGGATTGTGGGTATCAGTATTATACTTCGCTCAAGGTCTCCCTTACACCGTCGTTAATTTAATGTCGGTGATTTTTTTGAAAGGTATGGGAACCAGCAACGAACTCATCGGCTTGACAAGTCTTTTGTCTTTTCCTTGGGTATTAAAAGGTTTGTGGGGGCCAGTTGTTGATTTGTATTCCACCAAACGCAAATGGATTTTAACAACCGAAATCATTTGTGCTTTTCTGTTTGCTTTCCTAGCTTTTGGCGTATTAACGCCGGCACCGATTATTATATCGCTTGTTATCTTTACCGCGATCGCATTTGTATCCGCTACTCACGACATCGCCATTGACGGATTTTATTTAAACACTCTAAATAAAGACCAGCAAGCCTTGTTTGTCGGGGTTCGCAACACGGCTTATAGAGGTGCTGTCATTGCCGGTAGCGGTTTATTGGTGTTCTTAGCGGGGAAACTGGCCGAACAGCATTTAGTCACTGGAAATACAGGCGACACAAAAACATATCAAAACATTCCACTGTCACTTTTCGGTTCGGATTTTAGCGTGTCGGCGCTTAACTACGGATGGGCGACAGCCTTTGGTATTTGTGCGATTATGTTTGTGCTGATATATCTTTTTCAGCGGTGGTATCTTCCCTATCCTAGAAATTACGATCTAGAATCCGGTGCACCCCAACAAACAACCAGCTTTGTCGAAGCATTCAAAACCTATTTTCAGCAAGATAAAATAGGTTGGATTGTGGCTTACGTCTTAATTTTTAGGTTAGGCGATGCCTTGACGTTTAAAATGGCTCCTCCCTTTTTAATGGATAAAGTTGAGAAAGGAGGATTAGCAGTTTCTACGTCGGATATGGGCTTATTATCCGGTACTTTAGGGGTAATGTTTCTGTTAATAGGAGGGTTGCTGGGCGGCTATTTGATTGCTAAACAAGGATTGAAAAAATGGATGTGGCCGACGGCTATTCTGCAAAATTCGACTAACGTGCTGTATTGGCTGTTGGCAATCAATCAACCGGGGATTGAATGGGCTTATGCTGTAAATTCGATCGAGCAATTTACTTACGGACTTGGCGTAGCTGCCTATACAGTGTTCTTGATGCGGACTGTCCGCCCTGAATACGAAGCATCTCATTATGCAATTACAACGGCTTTTATGGCCGCAGGAGTGCTGATTCCGGGCGTTTTTAGCGGCTACTTGCAGGCGAGTCTCGGCTATCAAAATTATTTTTTGATGAGCGCGCTGGCTGTGATTCCCGGTATGCTGACGATTTTCTTTCTGCCCCTAGACGATGAGAAAAAATTGGCATCCATGCCGAGACCTGGGCTTGACGATTTCGATTAATCATCGAACGAGTATAAATTGTGTGCGCTTGCGTTCATAAGATAAAATAAGGACACAACATTGTTGTGTCCCTACCGCTACCGAATATCTGTATTGTCAGCCGCCAACTAAATCGCAATAAAATCGCTAGCTGTTAGCGGACTACTTGGAATGCCAGGAATACTGGCAAGAACTTCGCCGTTACTGGCAATTTCGATCGTCGTTATAAAATCGCCTGGAGTAACTCTCAATTGGTTGAAGGTCAAACCTCCGCTCAAACCGATTAAATCTTCACCTTTTTGAAAGTCTAAAAATGTATCTGTACCGGCACCTGCTCCTAACACCAATACGTCGCGTCCAGTGCCACCAATTAAGAGATCCGCACCCATTGCGCCAATGAGTGTATCGTCTCCTTCTCCACCGCTCAAATTGTCATCCCCTTTACCACCTAATAGTAGGTCGTTGCCGCTGCCACCGCTGATAATATCGTTGCCTTTGTTGCCGCTGAGAGTGTCGTTTCCCCCATTGCCAGTGATAATATCGTCCGCTGCAAAACCTGATGCTGTATTGTTGGCATCGTCGCCTACTAAATTGTTAATTTTGGAGACATCGAGAGCAGTTTGCATTGCCACAACGTTTGTTAAAAACGAGCTTCCCGGAGTGGTTCTTAATTGTTCTAAACTGCTGCGCGATTCCAGCGATGTTGCTAAGGTTGGCAGTGCAAAGTCTAAGCTAGCTAACAGTTCTAAATAATCTGAATCTGTGAAAGTGAAATCAGGGCGGTTCAACTGGTCTACAGAGATTTCTGTCTGAGTCAAGCCGGGAGGAGGAGAAGTTAACAAACCGTTTTGGGTGTGCTTTTCCAAGACAAGTAGCGGGTTGATAATCGGGTTAGTAAATGTTTGAAGAACTACTTTTCCCGGTAGGAAAGCTTCTCCTCCCAAACTCACAAAATCGCCGCTAACTATGTAGTGAGTTACATTTTTTCCTGGGCCGACTTTCTGCTTGAATGTATTGACTGTACTCTGAGCAACTCCGGGAGAATTGAAGGTGACAACATCTCCGATAGTAGATGTAAATTCGGTGGCGGCTAGTTGCGTTATGGCGCCGCCTAAGCTGTGTCCGAGAACATCTGGTGGCAAGCGGCTGGGGTTTTTGGCTGTATCTTGACTGATTTGTGTCAGCCAATTTCCTAATGCTTGTTTGTTGGCTTCAAATTGGTTGAAACCTGCGCCCCGCGGGTCTGCGTTGGCAATATCGTCTACGGGCGAGTCAGTGCCGCGAACTACCAAAACAGGCGGTTTGTCTGGGGTGGTGGAAATTAAGCCGATCGCGTGAAATCCAGTTCCGGGATCGTCAAAGGTGCGATCGATTTGGTAGCCAGCAGCACTCAAACCTGTTTGAACTAAAGTTTGAAACTGGGGCTGGTCATCTATGTAAACAAGTTGCTTGGCTATAGTTTCGTAAGCGGCGGGGGAGGAGGGCATATTTTTTTATTTCCTGTCGTTTGATGGGGAATTAGTTTTTAAGCTACTTAACTCAGTTTACTATAAACTTCGTTTATTAACCATATTAATGGGTCATTTTTAGTGGCTTTTTAGGGGCAAATTAATTGAGATTTTTTAACAAAAAAAACCTCTCGATACAAAACCCATGCGGGTTTCTCGCCACCACAAATACAAATTTTGCTCGCCCTAAAACTATACAAAATCTACCCGACTAATATCGCTGGCAACTACGCCTCTGAGAGTAGCAAGAATTTCCCCAGTAATCGGGATACTAATTAAAGCTCCGTCAACACCTTGGGTTACTGTAACTTGAGGAAAAGTTAGACCCCGCGACAGGGTAATTAAATCTTCACTATCTTGAAAATCTACAATCACATCTGCTCCGCCACCGGGTTCCAATACAAAGCGATCGCGCCCCGCACCACCAATTAAAAAATCGTTGCCCAACTCGCCGGAAACCAAATCATTTCCGTCGCCCCCCTCCAAATAATCGTTATCTCTGCCGCCGTACAAGAAATCGTCGCCATCACCACCGATGATGCTGTCATTACCTCGATTGCCTCTGAGAGTATCGTTACCGCCGTTGCCGGTAACTGTATCCTCTCCAGGGCCCCCCGTAGCAGTATTGTTGCGAGCGTCGCCTGATAAATAATTCGGTTGTAAGGGAGCTAAACCGTATTGCATTTGTCTGATCAACTGCACAAAAGAAAATTCTGGTGCGGTTCTCACACTCTCTGCACCGCCTCTGCTTCTGATGGCGACTGACACATTGGGCAAGGCCAAATTCATGGCAGCGATAAACTCGTTAAAATCTGAATCGTTGTTATAAGTAAATTCAGGACTGTTTAATTGTTCTACGGAAATTTGCCTCTGCAAAAAACCCACGGGCGGATTAGTTAACAAATTTTCAGTTCGATGTTTTGCCAAAACAGTTAAGGGATTAATACTCGGATCGGTAAAACTTTGGATAAATACTTTACCCGGAATAAATGCTTCACCAAACAAGCTGACGAAATCTCCGCTGACAATGTAGTGAGTGACATTTTTGTTGCCGACTCTGCCGAGATTTCTCCGAAAACTGGTGAATGTACTCGCTGATACTCCTGGAGAGTTG
This sequence comes from Microcoleus sp. AT8-B5, assembly GCF_036705565.1. NCBI lineage: Bacteria > Bacillati > Cyanobacteriota > Cyanophyceae > Oscillatoriales > Microcoleaceae > Microcoleus > Microcoleus sp. AT8-B5. The sequence goes on along the minus strand of NZ_JAUBUY010000032.1, from coordinate 62,130 downwards.
AAAGTAAAGATATCGCCGGTCAGAGTTGTGTATTCTGTTGCTACAATTTGAGCGACTGCTCCGCCCCAACTGTGTCCGATGACATCGGGCAATAATTTGTTGGGGTTTTTACCAGTATTTTGACCGATTTCTGTGAGCCAATTTTGGATATTATCTTTGTTTTTTTCAAATTCAGGTAAACCAATGTCCCGCGAGTCGGAAAAGATAGCGTCGCCGTCGATGAAGTCTGTACCTTTAAATACGAGGGCGGGCGGGTTTTCGGGATTGGATGAACCGAACCCGATCGCATAAAAGTTGGTTTCGGGGTCGTCAAATATGCGATCGATATAGTAGCCATTAGTATCTAGGAAAGTCGAAACTTCATTTTGCGCGCTCGGCTTTTGATTCAAAAAAACAATTGATTTAGCTAGAGCTTCATAAACAGCAGGCGAGGCACTCATAATATTAGATTTTCTGTTTGTTGGTATTTGCGATCGCTCTCTTCTTGAGCTAATTGTCCAATGGCAGCCATTATAGCTGACCAGATTTGTATGGTACACTTGATAATATCAACTCAAGAATTAAGTTTTTGCGGTTATGGGTATCATTCGTCAATACATTGCTCCATTAATAGCGGTATTAGTATTTTTCGCGGCTCTGGTAGCAGTCAGTGCTCGCATCTTTTTGCCTGGTGACATGGCTGCCCCGGCACCGATTGAGGAAGCGATTCCCCAAAAGCAAGCGGCAGTGGTGAATCCAATTTTCTTGGGGCTAAATTATGCCGCTTTCCGTGTCCGCTGAGCTGATGTCTGCTCAACTGATACCGGGCTACGGGCTGCGATCGGGATCGGGACTCGATCGAGCAAAACTGGTAAAGTTTATGCACCGGACTTACCGAGAGCTTTACCCGGATGGGGAATTGGGACATTTGGCTCAAACTGTCGAGCAGTATTTTTCTAACCAGACGCCGGTTTGGTGGGTAGAGTGCCAGAAAAACACCCAGGAAGAGGCAGAAATTTTGCCGGCGCTGCCCTCGCAGTATCTCAATCCCCAATCTCAAGCCCAAAATCTGACATCGGTTGTCGGATGTTTGTGGTTGGGAAATGCGATCGACCAAACCACCGGAGAACGCTACGCTCACATTTTTTTGCTGTACGTAGCACCGGAACATCGCCGTCTGGGAGTCGGTGCAGCTTTAGTTATTCATGCTGAAAATTGGGCGCGGGAAAGGGGCGATCGGCAAATTGGTTTGCAAGTATTTCTGAGCAATCAGCCTGCGGTGAATCTATATCAAAAATTAGGCTATCAAACTCATTCCCTGTCGATGCTCAAATCCCTTTGAAATATAAATTCTACTGGTTTGGAATCAGGGCTAAAGTCCTGATTCATGCCAATTATGAGGACTGAAGTCCTCACTACAAACTTAGGTGACAGCAATTATGAGGACTGAAGTCCTCACTACAAACTTAGGTGAGAGCAGAGGAATTTGTTTGTTGTAAGTCATATGTTGCACCATTCTCAATTAGCCTTTTAGGAACAGGCTTTCCGGCCTGTTCCACAAGAAAATTTATCTGTTGTGGAACAGGCCGGAAAGCCTGTTGCTGACAAGCGCCCCCTACAATTATTGACTGCTGAGTGCTGACTGCTGACTGAGTTGCTTAGGAGCATCCTCTGTGCGGTAAAGTTTTTTTATGAACAATAACGACTACCCCAACGCCCTTGATACTGACACGGAACTGGAAAGCCCTTTGGATCATTTTGACGAATCCGAACCCCCGCTGCCAGATCCCGATGAAATGCTGCCAATGCTTGCATCCCCGGAACCTCAGCACCGGATGATTGCGGCGCGGGCTTTTTGCGAACTGCAGGACGATCGAGCAATTTCGCATTTAATTAATTTATTGAGAGACGGTTGCCCCTTGGTGCGGGTAAGCGCGGCTTATGCTTTGGGGCGAAATCCGAGTCCCGATGCTGTGGAACCACTGATTCTTCAACTTAACCGCGACTGGAACGGTTACGTTCGCAAAGGGGTAGTTTGGGCCTTGGGAAATTGCAGGGACCACCGCGCTTTGCCATCTTTAATTGATTCTCTGAAAACTGATATTTCGGCGGTGCGTTTGTGGGCGGCGAGTTCTCTGGGTCAAATGGCAAAAGTTGGTTACTATGTGGTGATTGCGGCGATTCCGCCGTTGATTGAAGCGCTGCGGGGAGATTCTGTATCTGCTGTGCGGAGCAACTGCGCTTGGGCGATCGGGCAACTGGCTCGCGAATTGCCGAATAATATAGTGTACGCTGGGGCGATCGATGGTCTAATTGAAGCTTTAGAAGAAGATGAAGACATGGGCGTGCGGGAAGATGCTAAATCTTCACTTTTGCGAGTTGGCGACCCGCGCGGATTGCAGATAATTGAAGATTTAGAAATGGAAGGAATTTTGTGATATAATTATCACATTGAAACACCATTTACTAATTATCAATTATGAATTTCATCAACCCTAAGACAGATTTTGGTTTCAAAAAAATCTTTGCTTCGCCCCAGAGCAAAGAAGTTTTGATTAGCTTCCTCAATGCTATGCTCTACAACGCAGAGCCGACAATTAAAGACTTAGAAATCATCGATCCCTACGCCGCGCCTAGCGTTACTGGATTAAAAGACACTTACCTGGATGTCAAAGCAAAAATTACGGGCAACAAAACTGTAATTATCGAAATGCAGGTCATCAATGTAGAAGCTTTTACTAAGCGCGTCATATATAATGCAGCCAAAACCTACGCCACTCAACTCAAACGCAGAGAAGGCTACTCAAAATTAAATCCTCTCATTGCTCTCACAATTACGGATTTTATCCTGTTTGAAAATACCGAAAAGTTTCTCTCACATTTTGTATTTAAAGAAGTCGAAGAAAACTTCGAGTATTATAGAGAAATAGAGTTAGTTTTTGTTGAACTACCAAAGTTTAACAAAAAATTAGAACAAGTTGAAAATCTGATTCAAAGCTGGATTTATTTTATAAAAAATGCTCCTGAACTGGAGGAAATACCGGATAAATTGGCGTCAGTACCCGAAATTCAAACAGCTTTTAACATTGCTAACAGGTCTACCTTAAACCTTGACGAGTTAGCATCATTAGAAAAGCGGGAAATGTTCTTTGAAGACCAACGCGGTGCTGTTATTAAGGGGATGCAAGAAGGTCGCCAAGAAGGTCGCCAAGAAGGTCGCCAAGAAGGTCTAATTGAGGGGCAAACAGCATTAATCCTGCGTCAAGTCGCGCGGCGCACTGGTGAAATTGCGCCGGAAATTCAAACTCGCATCCAACAGTTATCTCTCGAACAATTAGATGATTTAGGAGAAATATTGTTAGATTTTACCAGTCAAGAGGATTTGATAGCTTGGCTGGAATCCGTGTCAGCATGAATTTATAAATTTTGCACTCCTGATACTAAATCCGGCTTTAATACCTCGTTCATTCTTTATTCGCCGCAGGCGGACGGTGTTTGTGTACTAGCGGTTTCAACCGCCTAGTTCCTAATCTAATAAGTCAGGTTCCCGACGCACTATCATGTCATAAAGCGGTTGAAAGCTAAACCATCCCATGCGGTGAGACCCTACTTGTTGCTGTGTCAAACGCGCACATTCTGGCTTGATGAGAATTGGTTTTCCCGCTGCTTCGGCCATTAACTGCGCTTGACAAGAACGTTCCATTGCAATAAACCACCAAGCCGCTTCATCTACTGTTTGACCTACTGTTAACAGTCCGTGATTTTGTAAAATAATCGCTTTTTTCTCACCTAAAGTTTTGGCGATGCGTTTAGCTTCTTCGATTTCCAAAACAACTCCGGTGTAATCGTCAAATAAAGCTTGGTCTTCATAAAAAGAACAAGCATCTTGCGTCAGCGGGTCAAGCAGGCGGCCCAAACTCGACCAACTTTTGCCGTAGGGAGAATGGGCGTGGGCTGCTGCAATTACGTCGGGGCGGGCGCTGTGCACTTGGGAATGAATGGCAAATGCTGCTTCGTTGACGGGTTTATTTCCTTCAACAACTTCGCCTTTGTGGTTGACTAAAATTAGGTCGCTGACTCGAATTAAACTAAAGTGCATTCCAAAAGAATTGACCCAGAAATGGTCGAGGTGTTCGGGGTCGCGGACGGTGATGTGTCCGGCAATTCCTTCGCTGAATCCGAAGCGGGCAAATAATCGGAATGCGGCGGCTAAACGCTGTTTTCGGTGGCGGCGTTCTTCTTCAACTGAGTTGAATGTTGGGGGTTGAAAAGTGACTTTAGGGATTTTTATTGCAACCATAGATTTTATTTTGTAATGTAGAATTGGTAATTGCTAATTGTGGGGCAGGCATCTTGCCGGCCCTACTGACTGGCGACTTCACTAAGGCGCAAACCAGATATATTTTGGCAGTCGAAAGTGGCGTTGTTGCCGGGGCGACGTTCTATTAATTCGATGATTTGTCCGGCGGGGTTTTGCAGAAACCACTGGGTTAATGAGCCGTAGTCTAGAGGACGCTCTGATAGCGGTTTAAAGTTTTTATTTTGCCATATTTTAGCAGCATTCTGCACGTTTTCGACTCGAATCGCGACGTGGTGAACTGCTTCTAATCCTCTTTCTTGCTGAAAGCGGTTTTTTTGGTCGCCGGCTGCGTGGGGCGCATCTAATACTACTAAGCCGCCCGCTGGCATTAATAAAGTCATTAAATGCAGCCACAAGTCGGAGGGAACGTTAATGTTTTCCGCACAAAAGTTAATCGGGAACAAGTCGGGGCCTTCGACAATTTTGGCGCCGAAGGGGTAAAAAGATTCGGCGTAGTTTTCTAGTTCGGTGCGGCTAGGGAATGTGAGGACAAAGTGGTCGATCGCAACTTGTTCGCCGTACAGGTGTGTTTCAAACGTCCAGGTTGTTAAAAATTCGGGAGTGATAAATTTGGGGTTGAATTCCAGCAAGCCATTTTTTTCGATGAAAGGTGAGTCAAAATGGCCCTCAAGGTTGCGATCGAACTTTAGGGTTTTTAGATTCAAGTTTTTCATGTATCTCACCCAATGTTAAGTCCGCCAAACGGCGAATTTTGTCTACAAGCTGAAGTTGACACACATTTGGTGCGCCTTAATTCAAAAATAACACAAAATTTAATATAGGCGAGCCGATCGCAACTCCCAAACCTTTACAAAGCAAGTATTCCCCAATCTAAAATCTAAAATCGGATGGTTTGCCGATCGCGTTCCCGGCCAACCACGCCGTAGTCCAGGCACTTTGGAAGTTGAAACCGCCCGTCACTCCGTCGATATCCAAGATTTCGCCCGCAAAGAAAAGTCCGGGACAGCGGCGGCTTTCCATTGTCTTAAAATCGACTTCTTTGAGGTTGACACCGCCGCAGGTGACGAACTCTTCTTTAAAAGCGCCTTTTCCGGCAACCTGATATTCGCCTTGAACGAGTTCTTGCAGGAGGCGATCGAGGATTTTGTTAGATAAGTCGGCCCAGCGTTTTTGCTCATCAATGCCGATCGAACTTGTCAAACGTTCCCAGAGGCGGCGCGGCACCGGAAACGGACAGCTAGAAACAATCAATCGGTGCGACAACTGCGACTTAACCGCTAGTAGTTGCTGTCGCAAAACTTCCGCATTGTACTGGGGAAGCCAATTAATCAGCACAGATGTTTTATAATGGCGATCGTGCAAAAATCTCGCACCCCAAGCCGAAAGTTTGAGTACAGCCGGCCCGCTTAAACCCCAGTGAGTAATTAGCAAAGGCCCGCTTTGTTCTAATTTAGCTCCCGGCAATTTCACCTTAGCATTAGGAACAGAAATTCCGGCTAAATCTTTGATTCTGCTATCGGAAATATTAAAAGTAAATAGAGAAGGAACGGGCAGTTCTACAGTATTACCCAACTCTTTTGCCCACTTATAACCCGATGGATTGCTGCCTGTAGCGAGAAGAATGCGATCGCACTTTAAACTCTCCCCCGACTTCAACTCAATTTCAAACCTAGGGGCGGTGTCCCCTTGTTCGCCCTCTGCGTTATTCCCGGTTAATTTCTTTACTGAAACGACTGCATCACCAGTGCGAATTTTTACGCCTGCATCCTCAGCAGCCCGGATCAAACAGTTAACAATTGTCGCCGAATCGTCTGTGATCGGAAACATTCGCCCGTCTTCTTCTGTTTTCAACTTCACACCGTGACCTGCAAACCATTCTACAGTATCGCGGGGTTGAAATCGAGTAAAAGCACCGCGCAGAGCTTTCCCTCCTCTGGGGTAATTCTGCACTAAAACACCCGGGTCAAAACAAGCGTGAGTCACGTTGCAGCGCCCGCCACCAGAGATGCGAACTTTTGCCAGGAGTTGCCGGCCAGCTTCTAGTAAAGTGACGCGGGCCTGCGGGTAGGTTTTGGCACAGGTAATTGCACTAAAAAAACCAGCAGCACCGCCACCGATGATTGTAATTTTGAGCATTCGATCGGACAAATTTTTTCTCGCTTATTCTGGTTCAAAATCCGATTTTACCGCCCCGCAAGTGGGACAAACCCAATCGTCGGGGATATCTTCAAAGGGTGTACCGGGAGCTATGCCTCCGTCGGGGTCGCCTAGTTCTGGATCGTAGACGTAATTGCAAACTGTACAAAGGTATTTTTGCATTTGCTTAACTCAATTTTATATTGCAAGCTTATAGATTGTACTGGACAACGCAACCTAGTGCAATACCAATTTCAAACAGTAATGAGACTTTCGGCCATTACCAAATTCTTAAAAATTAAGTTTTTCACAATTATAAAATATAAAATATACACTCCTGGAGGCACTCCGACAAAGAAACCGGGTTTTTTACCGAATCTACGGGTTCCAACGCGTCTTTTCGTAAAAAAACCCGGTTTCTGGGCCCCCCATGCCTAAGTCCTAATCTAATTAAGTCTTGCACCAATCTAAAACCTAAAATCTAAAATCGTCAAAGCCTCCAAAACCGCAGTTCTAGAGGCTCGATCGTATTTTTTATTAGTTTGCTGCGATTGCAAGACTAGACTTTCGCTAAAGGCTTAGTCCAAACGCCGTTTTCATCTTCTTCGTACTGCTGGTGAATGGCGTCCCAAGCAGTGTGTTCCGCTTGTATCGAGTCGTTGCTTTCATCAAATGCGGCGTTGTAGGATTCCATAAAGGTTTTTTGAGCAGCTTCCGACAGGTGCGATCGCACTTCTGGAGATAAGTCTGCCGGACTATTGCAGCGACCTTTGACGGCGCGCGGCAGCGTCATTTCGCTAACTGAAACTTCTTCGCCGCCTGCACTTTCTAGCAAGAGTTGAAATTCGCCCGATCGGTCGGCGGCGACTTCTGCCATCACGAGAAACTCGCCTGCTTCAACGCGGGTTTGATAGATAGTTGCTTTGTCTTCCGGCATTCCCAAGGTGACTAAAGCGGAAACTAGACCCGCACCGGCCGAACCTGCGATCGCGCCGCTAGCTGCACCCAACAGTACCGCACCCAGCGGGCCCGCCGATACTACTGCACCGACAAAGGGAATAAACAGGACACCGACGCCTGTTAGCAAACCCAAAAAAGAACCGAATAATGAACCAAAAATCGCCCCGCTTCGCAGACCGCCTAATATCACATCTTTTTTAGTAATAAAGCCGGCAATTTTAGTTTTAGATTGAAAGTTTTTTCCCATTACTGAGATGTGGTCGCGGGAAACTCCGCGATCGAGCAACCGCCGAATTACGCCGTCTAATTGTTCTTCTTCCTTAAATACGGCTGAAACTGTTCGTTCGGCTAAATATTCCTCTGTCATTGTTCCTCCTTGATGGTTTTTCGATTAGTAGTGCTGGTTTTCAGTATAGGAGGACGCTGTAGGGCGATCGCATCGACCGCGAGATAGAGGTCGATGCGACTGTGGCTAGATTGAGTCTATATCAAAGGAGTTAAAGAGGCTGGTAGTTTCCGGTGCAATCGGTTATTTCAAGCTTTTATTCATATCTAATGTACTCAGCTAAAAACACCAATTGATTTATCATTTCTTCGGCTGACTTAGCAGCAATCAAGTTAAAAAAAACCCGCAACTGATCGCCAATCGAGTACCGCTGTTGCACTCCCATAATAATTCCAGCATGACCGATATTTTGGGCAATAAAGGTACTGTGCAAACGACAAAAATCTTTAGTGTTGAAACTGTATATGGCACGCCCTTGCTCCGCTGCCCAGATCAGTTGTTCCTCATCTTAACAGCTAAGCTTGTTAGCGTCCGAGGTAGTTATTACGTCTACACCAGAGGTTCGCAGAGCGAGTATCAGCGAGCGTTGGAGAATATCCTCATCCATGTATAAACAAATTCGGCTCACGATAGCTTACCTGCCATATATTCTGCTTCCAAACGGTCATACTCTTCGTAGTAAGCTGCTATTTCGGCGTCCGTTGCTTCCTTGTTCGCGTAATAGTAAGTGAGTGCTGCATAAATTTGTGCTAAAGTCAAATGCGGTCTTTCATCAATGATTTGCTGGGGAGTCATCCCGGCATTAAAATCAATAGCAATATTCTCTACCGTAATTCTAGTTCCTGCAATTCGCGGGCGGCCGCCACAGGTTCCCGGCGTGCGGACAATTAGCGTTCCTATCTCAACAGCAGTTGTCATATTTACCTAGATTGAGTTAACTTTATTCTATTGTAACGCAGCTTCATTTCTACCCGATCGCATTTATCCAGGTTAATCAATGCCATTAGCACCCCTGTTTCCTGTCGTTCATCCCATTCTCAAATCGGCTTTTCCCGGATGTCTGTGGACGGGAGATATCAACAGCCGAGAAATTGCCCTCACATTTGACGACGGGCCTCACCGTCAGCACACACCTCAACTGTTAAAAGTTTTAGATAAATACGACATCAAAGCTAGTTTTTTCTTGCTAGGTTTTTGCGTGGATAGGCATCCAGAAACGGCTAAAGAAGTGTACGATCGCGGACACTGGATCGGTCTCCACGGCTACCAGCATATATCGTTTCCCAAACTCAAAACCCACGAACTCAAACAAAGTTTAGAAGACACGCAAAAAGCAATTGCCAAAGCTTGCGATTTAGACCCAAAATTAATCCTGGACGTGCGGCCACCCAACGGCATTTTTACGCCGCGAACACTAGAGTTATTGCAACAGTGGGAATATCGCCCTGTAATGTGGAGTGTCGTCCCGGAAGATTGGGTGAGGCCGGGGGTTAGGAAAGTTATTAGTCGCATCGTGCAGCAAACAGAAAACGGATCAATTATTGTACTGCACGACGGCTATTGCGGTGGCGAAGATGTGGCAGCCTCTGCGGATAAAATAATTCCATTGCTTTTGTATAAAGGTTACAAATTCGTGACAGTCGATCGACTGTGGGAACAAGTTTCTGCATGATTGTGTCACTGCAATCCCAAGCGCAGCAATAGCCAAGCTTTGAAATTGCTTCGCAATTCTCGGAATCACTGCGCGGCTGTGAAGGCGCTAGTCATGAGTATGTTAAGAGAAACAGGTTAAAATACCTAGTATTCTATAAAATTTGCTTCGGTTTCGATCGCCAATTGGTAAGTAGAGGAGTCTGTTCTATGATTCGATCGCACAGATGGCAAGCTATCATCGGTTTACTGGTAGCCCTGGGGATAATCATCGGGAATTTAGTGTTTCCGGGCATGAATGTACCCCCGGCATTTGCTCAAGCCAAATTTACGGATGTTAACAACCATTGGGCGCAAGCTTGCATTGAGGAGTTAGCACAGAAAAAAATTATCAGTGGCTATTACGAAGACGGCACTTTTCGCCCGAATCGCCCCGTCAGCCGCGCTGAGTTTGCGGCCATGGTTCGCATGGCTTTTCCAGATGCCCAAACCGTCCGATCTCCGATCGGCTTTGCAGATATTCCCACAAATTACTGGGGTTTTAAAGCAATTCGAGAAGCTTATCAGACGGGTTTTATGTCCGGTTACAGCGGCAGTATTTTTAACCCGACATTGAATGTTACCCGCTGGCAGGTTTTGGTAGCTTTAACCAGCGGCTTAAAATATACACCCGCAGGGCCGGCGGCTGAGATTTTGGATGCGACTTTTGAAGATGCGCGGGACATTCCCGAACTGGCTAGAAGTGCGATCGCCGCCGCCACAGAAAAACAACTTGTAGTCAATTATCCGGCTGTTAAACAGCTAGAACCTACTCGGAATGCTACTCGCGCCGAAGTAGCAAGTTTTTTCTGTCAGGCGATCGCCAAACCCGGCCAAACTGCCTTAATTCCTTCGGAATATATCGCCCAAGTTCCGGCGAATATCGGCCCGCCTCGAACAACAGAAACCTCGGAAGCGGGAAAAGTTCGGGCGGAAGTTTCTTTCGTAAAAGAAGCAGAAAATGCTAAAAATCTCCGCATCAAAATTATCCGTGACGGTAAAATTTTATTAGAAGAACCAGTGCTGATTCCGACTCGCTCTCTAGTAGATAATCCAGACAAAAGAGCCAGCGAAGAAATAGCAGAAGGACGTTTTTTATCGCTGCGAATTCGTGATTTAGACGGGGACAAGGAACCGGAAGTGCTGGCAGATTTAGTCTCAACCAAAAGCGGTGTCCGCTGCTGCAATTATTCGTTTATTTACCGCTACGATTCGGCAGCTAGCAAATACACTCATCTCAAGCATTTCTGGGGCAATGTGAGTTACGAAATTGTCGATTTGGGCAAAAATGATATCCCAGAGTTTAAGAGTCAGGACGGCAGATTTTCCGAGGCATTTACAAATTACGCTGATTCTCGCTTTCCGCTGCAAATTTGGCAGTACCGCCAAGGTAAAATGCAAGATGTTAGCAAAGAGTATCCGGTGGAAGTATACACGAATTCTGCTGAGCTTTGGCTGGAATCTAACAAGCGTCTGAGTGAAGATGGGGAGGTGAAGGGGGTTTTGGCGGCCTTCATGGCGAACAAGTATGTCATGGGCCAGGAGGCGGAAGGTTGGCAATTGTTGGAGAGGGTTTATCAAGGGCGCGATCGCACTCAATTCTTCGGGAAGTTGCGGGATTTTTTGGTAAGTACGGGCTATGCTAGTAAGTAGATTTGGAGGTTTTTAACCGCAGATCAACACGGATAAACGCTGATAATATCTGTAGGGTCGGGTTTTACGAATAATATCTAATTCCTACTAACAATATTATTAAACCCGCCCCCCTACAACAGATAACCCAAGTCAACTATTCATCAAATTTACCGTCACATATTATATTTCTTAAATAAATTAAATTACTACTCACATCTTGCCCCATTCTCCAGAACAGGCTTTCCGGCCTGTTCCACAAAGAGTGAATTTTCTTGTGGAACAGGCCGGAAAGCCTGTTCATAAAAAGCTTATTGAGAATGGTGCAACATCTCAGTTACTAACAACTTGTGAATAAATACCAAAAACTGTGGCTTTTTGAAGCCCCAAGCTAAAATAAGTATAAAATATCAGACATTAAATCACTGAAAATGGTATATCCATCTGCACCTTGGAATCTGCAAGGTTATGCTGTTGGGACTTTACAATTGGTAGATGTGGCACGAGTGCGCCCCTTGGTTCCCTCTGAGTTAGAAATTGTCTCTTTATTGCCCGGAAAAACCCTAGGCGGCATTTATATATCCTCCTATGGGTTGGGTTCGGTGATGGAGTACAATGAGTTAATTGTAGTTAGCGCGATCGCCAATTATGCAGGAAAATGGGGCGCTTGGATTTCCCATATTTACGTAGACAATCCTAACTCGGTAGCCGGCGGGCGGGAAATTTGGGGACTTCCTAAAGAATTAGCTACATTTAGTTGGGAAGGTAGCGATGCGGTAAAAGCAGCACCGCTAGGCTACCGCGTCACAGTTAGCCAAGGAAACCGTCAACTGTGCAGTTTCAATTACAGCCAGCAAAGCTTAGCCTTACGGGTGCCTTTTAGCGGAAATGTTTTCAGCGCTGACAGCAGCAATTTGCTATTATTTAAAGGAGAATTGGGTTCTAGAATCGGCTTGATTAGAGGCGAACTAGAAATACCTGAAGAAAGTCATTTTGCCAATTTAAACTTAGGTCAGCCCTTGCTAACAGTTGCCTGCGAAGATATGCGTTTAATTGCAGGTGCGCCTGAAGTTGTGGGAAACAGAGCCGTTGAATTCACTTATTAGCTGTAAAGTGCGGATCTTCGCCGTAAACCTAAAAAAACACAACAGCCAGAAACCAGGTTTCTTGAAGAAGCCTGGTTTCTGGCGCGGCGTATTAGTTTGAGCTACTTAGGATGGCGAATTAAATAATTTACACTCTTGAAAGTCGGAAGTAGGAGTTGGGCACTCTTAGCCCGCCCTTTCTGGACGGGCGGGACGCCCATCCCACAAGAACCATCAAAATTCTAAGTTATTTAATTCTCATTCCTTACTAATCTTTTTGAGGACTTACGCATCAAACGGCTAAAAACCCGGTTTCTTCCTAGATGCGTCGTTACCAAACCCAATATTCTCCGAGAAAGCGGTTTTTTTTTCGTAAGTCCTATTTTTAAATGCCAGCCCCCGGAGCGGCTTCAGCACCCATTTCTAAAATTGTACCGCGAAGGAAATCAATTTGCTGCTGGAAATCCATGCCCTCTATCTTTCCTAATAAAGCTTTTCCTGCGTCGGGAAGTTGATAGTCTGGAGGCACAGGAATAATAGTTCCTTCGTCCATTCCTACCGCTAGGAAATACCAAAAAGCCAGCTTGGTTTCAGGACTCATCGAGCCGTACATCCGGCTGATTTCGGTATTGGCTTTTGAGGCAATGTCGCGCATTACTTGTAGTTGTTCTTCGTGGGGCAGCGGCTTGACTTGCTCGAACAAACCCTGAGCGATTTCGGAACCGGAAGCACCGGGAGCCGCTGGCGTTATTGACTTGCCCATTTCGGTGTAAACAAACCACAGCAAACCTAATTGGTCGTCTACACTCAACTGCTTAATATCTGCTTTTCCTTGGTCGTAAGCACTGGTAGTAAAGGTCATTCAAGCCTCCAAAATAATATGTATTGCTCAGTTTTCTTATTTTTGAGAAAACTTTTGTTTGCTACTTAAGTTAAAGTACCTAATAAATAGTGATGCTAGAATCTTGCTTAAGACAGAGATGATCCCGGACATAAGTTCGGCGAGTAAATTCACAAAAATTGGGAAAAAGTGCAACCAAAGGATGAGGCAAATTTGACAAGATTGTTGTTAGCGAAGCTCATGATTAGCATTGTTTAGCCGATCGCCGATCGCCTATAATCGCAACATACCTGTATTGAGGTGGCTGTTATGTCGATCGCAACTGCAAAACGTTTCACCATAGCGGAATATCATCGCCTGACAGAACTGGGGTTCTTTGGTGAGGACGATCGAGTTGAGTTAATCAAGGGAGAACTTGTGAAAATGGCAGCTAAAGGTACCGCTCACTCTGTTTGCGAGACACGCTTGGAACGCGAGTTATTTAAGCTGCTGGGAGAAAGGGCGACACTGCGAGGGCAACAACCGATTATTCTGCCGGATGACAGCGAACCTGAACCCGATCGCGCGATCGTGCAAAATCGCCCTGATGACTATTTATCCTGTCACCCCACAACAGCGGATATATTGTTACTGATTGAGATTGCGGATTCTTCTTTGAATTACGACAAACAAGTCAAGTTGCCCCTTTATGCTGAAGCGGCTATCTCTGATTATTGGATATTTAATTTATTAGAAATTTGTTTGGAATGTTACAGCGAACCTTATCAGAATTCGCAAGGCAAATTTGGTTATCGCGTCAAGAGAATTTTTCTGCCTAACGAAACAGTTGCCCTCCCTAATTTTGGGGATTTGTCCCTAGATTTATCTAAAGTATTTCCTCCTAGTTCGATCGGCGATAAATAATATCGTTTTCGGTGGCATCGGAATCATATATTTGGATAATGTCAGTGCGAGCGTCCTCGCTCGCGATCCATACCGCGAGCGAGGACGCTCGCACTGCATAATAATTCCAATGCCACCAAATCAACCGGACATGATATCATTCCAAAGAAAATAGGCTGGCAAACAGCCAGCCTAGAATCAGGAGAACTTTATTTCAAACTCGTTGAAAATCTAGCTAAACAAACCCGAAATCCCGTTGACTGCTATTGCTCCAGCCAAAGCCGAAACAACCACAGAAGTCAGAGCCGTACCGAACAGCCACCAAGCTGCGGCGGCTGCCGCTTCGCGCGCATCTTCTGCTTGCTGCTTGGCCTTGTTCTTGAGCTGTTTGATGCGTTTTTTGGTTTCATTTTGCAGGCGTTCCGATCGCAATAAAACGCTGTCCCTTGCTCCTTCCATTTGGTCAACAATTCGGTGAGCCTGTGCCTCGGAAATATCGGAACGAGAACTCAGCAGGGCAACTAAAGTAGCGCGATCGAACTCACCTAAACGCTCTTTAATCGCGTCAAATCCGGCCTGCGGGTCGTCAAACACTTTGCGTAAGTCCCGCTTGATGCCTTCGTAGTTGAGCTCTGGTCGATCGAGCGAATTGAGGTAATCCCGGATTTTCCCGAAAATACCATCCATTGCTGACTGAAACTTGTCCTGAACCATTTGAACTTGTTCGACAATTTGGTTGCGGACAGATTCAATTTGGTCGGCAATTCTGTTAGCTTCCTCTTGGGAGATGTCTTCCCGCTGCGACAGCAATGCTACCAGAGTCGATCGATCGAAGTGCTTCAGGCGATCGCCCAAACTTTGCATCCCCATTCCCGGCTCGCTAAACAGCAACTGCAAATCGCGTTTGATGCTTTCAGGATTGAGTTCTTCCTTGTCCGTATTCCGCAAGTAATTTTCCAAACTGCCTTGGAAATCCCGGACTGTTTTTTGAGCGCGAGATGCCAAGCGGCGGGGCGATTTCACGATGCTGCGAATTGAATCTTGCACGCGATCGATCGTCCGATTGATCTGTTCTTCGCTCAAATCTTCCCGCTGCGAAAGCAGCTTGACTAAAGTTTCGCGATCGACCTGAGAAAGTCTGTCCCGAAGTGCCAAAGCACCCTCTTTCGGATTTTCAAACAATTTAGTCAAATCCCGATTGAGGCCTTCTGGATCGAGTTCTTCCAGGTTTGTATTCCGCAGGTACTCGCCAATTTTTGCAGTAACTTCCTCGTACTGTTGCTTAGCTCTATCTGCCACTATTTGCGGCGCGTGGATAATGTTGTCGCGCACAGATTCGATCCGGTCGATCGTCTGATTGATCTGTTCTTCGCTGAGGTCTTGGCGCTGTGACAGCAACTGCACCAGCGTATCGCGGTCGAATTGAGACAAGCGTTCTCTCAGCGCTTTGAATCCGGCTTCCGGGTCGTTTAACAGCGTTTGAAACTCGCGCTCGATCGCTTCAGGATTGAGTTCTTCCTTATTAGTATTGCGGAGATAGTCTTCTACCTTTTGCCGCAATTCTTGGGCTTTCGATTTCGCTTGCTCTTGCAATTCTTGAGCTCTTGAAATTACGCGATCGCGCGAACTTTCGAGCTGCCCGATTAACCGATCGGCTTCCTCTGGACTGAAATCTTCCCGCTGACCCAGCAACTGCACCAAAGTATCGCGGTTAAACTGCGACAGGCGATCGCGCAAAGCCTCAAAACCAGCATCGCGATCGTCCAAAAGCGCTTGGAAATCCCGCTCGATACCTTCAGGATTCAATTCTTCCTTGCCGGTCGATCGCAAATAATTCTCAATCCGACTCCGCAAATCTTGAGACTGTTCTTCACCAGCAGCAGCTTGCACAATTTCCAACACTTCTTGTCGGACACCTTCAAGCTGTTCGGCAATTTCCGTCACCTGTTCAGGAGCAAACCCCTCACGGCGGCCCAGAATCCCTACAAAATAATCGGGATTAAACATTTCTAACTGGCGCAAAACTGCCCCCGGAGAAGCTTCCGGGTCGTAAATCACATCCCTAAATTCCTGCTTGATTGTCTCCCGGTTGAGATGCCAAGGCTGGGTATTCAGCAAGTAGTTTTCCACATCAGCCTTAGCTGTATTGAAAGGCAGCGCAGGCACTTTGTCGCCCACCTGAGAAGCCAAAGATTTAGCTTTTTGAGTACCTTTTTCTGTCAGTTGTTGCAACTGACCGGAGATTTTTTCAACATCCAAATCAGACAAATCCGTCCGCGACAAAACAGTGCCCACCAGAGATTCCACACCCAACTGCATCGCTCGCTTCATGCCGCTGCTGGATTCCGATTTGTTTTCCCTACTTTCGAGAATTTGAGACAGCTTGGCGTTGAGTTCGTCAGACTTCAGCAAATCGGGAGCCGCAAACTTGAGAAAATCAACCAACTCTAAATTCGGGTCTTTCTGCTCTTGCTGCTTGCCGAAAGTTTGCTTCCAAACGCCTTCGAGTTGGTCAGCAACTTGAGTTATTTCCTCTTGAGAAAAGTCTGTGCGACTCTTAACTAAATCAACAAAAGTCTGGCGGTTAACATTCTTCAGAACGTCGCTTCCCGCAAGAGATTTGATATCTGCATCGCCCAGCAACTTTTCAAATTGACCGCGAATTTCCTTAACATCTAGTTTCGGTAACTGCAAAGAACCCACATAATCTTGCAGCGTTTCGCGAATGCTATCCGGGTCTACCGCCGAACTCAACTCGCGGCGGACAGCGGCAACAGATGCCTCTACAGTATTGACCATTTGGTCGCTAGCCATCTTGCCGCCGATCGCAGCACCAGCACTACCCATCACGCCTTGAACGCCTGAAAAAGCAGTTTTTATCAAGGAACCCATCATGGAACCGACGGCGCTAGAACCGAGCCACACCAGCGTTAAAAAGTACGCCGACCAAATGACCACACCAATAATTGCCGCTCCGTCTACCGAGGCAATTGAAGTTAGTTTTACTGCCAGAAAACAAGCCAAAAATAAAGCCAGGTTAACTGTGACTAAAATCCAACCCCCGACTAAACCTTCGATTTTCCGAACTTTCTTGCCTAAAGTTTCGGACTCATCATCATCGTCATCGTCGGGTAAAGCCTCGTCCCAATTTGAGATTTTGGCGGCAATCGAGAAATTGGTTAACAGGAATTGGAAGCCGAAAGCCATGATGACTCCGGCGATTAATGCCACGAAAAACTGAGGGCTTAAAAACATCAGCCCTCCGATATCGGGGTGCTCAAATGGCACATCTATTTCTACTGGCATTTCTACTGGCATTTGGGCCATATTGAATTTGGGACTGTACAGCGAAATTAATAACTCGCTTTCAAACATAATTTACCTCCTAAGTTTTTATGCCTAACTCGGCACATCGAAAACGGCCCCCAACTTTTTTTGAGGGATCTTTGTAATCTTTAGATGATGTTTTATTTGGGTTCGGATTTATCTTACTGAAGCCCTTATTAGTGAAATTGGGATGAGCGGTTAATCAGTTATCTAGTGATCTCATCCTTACTGCTTATTATGGCTCTGGAAGCTAAAAAATAAATCCGTCTAAAGTCAGAAATTAGTTTTCAAGGGATTAGTAGCAGCAGAGTTCGCATCAAAGTGGCAAGTTTGATGCGGGGGCTGCCACCCATTATCAATAGTAGTAAAGTAATTTTCGGCGCACCCTACATATCGTAGAGTACGCTACCGAGTTAGGATTCTGTTTGATTGTTAGGGTCAAAACGAGCTAGTAATTCCCGGCGTTCGAGATCCATACTCAGTCGCGCGATTTCAAGAAATTCTAGTTGAATCAAAGGCTCAATTATTTGGGCTAATTCTTCATCAATTTAGCCAAATCTTACTTGTAATATACTCTCAAGAATCTCGCGTTTGCTTTGCTGAATACCTTGCTCGATACCTTGCTGAATACCTTGCTGAATACCTTGCTCGATACCTCGCTGAATACCTTGCTCGATACCTCGTTGAGTTGCTTCTTCAAGTCGTTGTAAATAGAGTGGTGACAGTTCCATCATTAACTCCCTATTTCCTAGATATATAATAAATAGTAAAGTGATATTTAGCGCCCCCTACATATCGTAGAGCGCGCTGCTGAGTTAGGATTCCGGTTGGTTTTTATCTTCAAAATGAGCTAGTAATTGAGAGCGATCGAGCAGCATAATCAGCCGCGTGCGATCGAGGGGATCTAGTTGAATCAAAGGCTCGATTATTTGGGCTAATTCTTCATCAATCTCACTAAATTTTACTTGTAGCAGATTCTCAACCATCAGGCGTTGAGCGCGCTGCATACCTTGCTGAATACCTTGCTGAATACCTTGCTGGATACCGCGCTGAGTTGCATCTTCCAGCCGTTGCAAGTAGAGGGGTGACAGTTCCATAATTAACTCCCGATCTTCTCGATCTATGTCTTGGCGGACTTCTAAAATAGTTCGCAAGTTGTACAACAATTCTAACGCATTCAACCGAAACACATTATCTGAGGGTAATTCTCTCAATTCGGCAACCGCTTGCTTCTGCACGTTTCCCTTCCCCAAAACTCTCAGCCACAGCGTTTCTGGAGTGCGGGGCAGTTGGTGAATGGCAATAATCGCTGCTTTCAGAGATGGGCCCAGAAAATAAACTCCACTTACCCAATTTTCCGGTTCGGGAAGGGCTCGAAATCCAGCTAGCATCGTATCGGAAACAGTCGGCGACAGTATCCAGAGTTGGGGCAAGTCGGCCTCTGCAATCCGGGTATTTTCTCTAACTGCCGCGCGTTCAAATTCGCCGTGGATATCGAAGAGTTTGCCCAGACAACTGCGAATTTCTCCGATTTGGACGGGGCTGCGGAAGGGTTCAAATACAGCGGGTTTTGCTGCAATTTGACCCAAAATGCCGAGGGCTGTTGCTTCGACTTCCGGTTCTGCTTTCGGGGAAAATAAAACGTCAACCTGCCTTACTTCTCCAGCAACATCCCGGCTGGTTTCTACATTACCGAGAGGGGTTAATAGTTCTTTCAGATACTGTTTAGCAAATTGGTCGTGAATAAATCTGGTCATGCGATTTTAGATTTTAGATTTTAGATTTTAGATTGGGAATTAGTTACGGGATATGGGTTTGGCGCTTGCCTAAAGTTGCATTATTTTTTGAATCCGGTCAATCCATTTTAGATTTTAGATTTTAGATTTTAGATTGAAGCATTCATCCCACGGATAAATACGTTCGGCAAGTTTCATCGGATACAGGTTTTTTATTCCTGGACGGATGAATCACGTGGCGGGTATCCTGGATGCTGTCGGTCATTAGAATGTAATTGCGCGTCATTCAACAAACATGATATCGGGTGCGCCGCAGCCTAGGCTACGAATTTTTCCCGCAGCATTTACCCTCACAGTTGCGAATGCTGCGAATACAGCCGTACTCCTCGAAACGTTGACTGTGTTTGCGAACCGTAGGATAGGCAATTAAATATAATGGAATTCCGATTAGTTTGTAAAGCAATCGACCAGCAGCATGAACAATATCCCAAATTTCGCTTAAATTAGGTTCTCGAACAAATTCTCCTATTTCATCTTTTAAGGCAAGCCACTGAGATTGCACAGTAGGAGAGTGACAATTATCAAAGACTGCCATACCTTTTTCGTAGTTTTGCCAAATTTTATTCATATATTTAATCAAATCGGGCTTAGTTCTGATAATATCAGAAGTTGATCTAAAATTACACTCATCCGGTATTTTAAGGAAATCAGCCATGCGACTATCTCAAATGCTTTTTGTTACCCTGCGCGAAGACCCGGCAGAAGCAGAAATTCCCAGCCACAAACTATTACTCCGTGCCGGATACATCCGGCGCATCGGTAGCGGAATTTACGCTTATCTACCTTTAATGTGGCGAGTTCTCAAAAAAGTATCTCAAATTGTGCGCGAAGAAATGGACGCTACCGGCGCTCAAGAATGTCTCCTCCCGCAATTGCAACCGGCCGATTTGTGGCGGGAATCCGGCCGCTGGGATACCTACACTCAAGCTGAAGGTATTATGTTTGCCATGACAGATAGGCAGCAGCGAGAATTGGGACTGGGCCCAACTCACGAAGAAGTAATTACTACAATTGCTAAAGATATGATTCGTTCCTATCGGCAATTGCCTTTACATCTTTATCAAATTCAAACTAAGTTTCGCGATGAAATTCGCCCGCGTTTTGGGTTGATGCGCGGTCGCGAATTCATTATGAAAGATGGCTATTCTTTCCACACTAACGAAGAAAGTTTGAAAAAAACTTATCAGGATATGGCTCAAGCTTATAGCAATATGCTGCGCCGATCGGGCTTGCAATTCCGAGCAGTAGATGCTGATTCGGGAGCAATTGGCGGCTCTGGTTCTCAAGAGTTTATGGTGTTGGCTGAAGCGGGGGAAGATGAAGTTCTTTATACTGAAGATGGTCAGTATGCAGCTAATGTGGAAAAGGCTGTATCGATGCCTGCGGATGTGGAACCGTCGCCCTTTGCAACGTTTGAAAAGCGGGAAACGCCGGGAACTGAAACAATTGATAAACTTTGCAAATTTTTGAAATGTTCTCCGACGCAAGTTGTCAAAAATGTGCTTTACCAAGCTGTTTACGACAATGGCATCACAGTCTTGGTATTGGTAAGCATTCGCGGCGACCAAGATGTGAATCAGGTAAAGTTGCTGAATGAATTGACGAAGTTAGCGGGCAATTATCAAGCTAAAACTGTTTTATTTTTGACTGTTCCCGATGCGGAAGCTCAGCGGAAATGGGCGGCTAAATCTTTACCTCTGGGTTATATGGCTCCGGATCTTGCTGATGATTATATCGCCTCCAACCCCCCCCAACCCCCCCTTACCAAGGGGGGGCAAGAAGACTCAAATCCCCCCCTTACCAAGGGGGGGCAAGAAGACTCAAATCCCCCCCTTACCAAGGGGGGGCAAGGGGGGGTATCTCCCAAGTTTTTGCGTTTGGTCGATCGCACAGCAGTTGATCTGACAAACTTTGTCACTGGTTCAAACGAATCAGGATACCACGTTGTCGGGGCTAATTGGAACAAAGAATTTCCCCTGCCAGCAACGGTTGTAGGCGTCAGAACAGCTAAAAAGGGCGATCGGGCAGTGCACAACCCCGAACAAACCTTGGAAAGTGCCAGAGGCATCGAAGTCGGCCACATCTTCCAATTAGGAACCAAATACTCCCAAGCAATGGGCGCCACCTACACCAGCGAACAAGGCGAAGAAATGCCCTTTGTTATGGGCTGCTACGGCGTCGGCGTGTCGCGCCTAGCTCAATCGGCCGTAGAACAATCCTACGACAAAGACGGGATAATTTGGCCAGTGGCGATCGCGCCGTATCACGCCATCATTAGCATCCCCAATATTTCCGACGCCCAACAAGTAGAAGTCGCCGAAAAACTCTACGCACAACTCAACCAATCTGGCATTGAAACCTTGCTAGATGACCGTGACGAACGAGCCGGAGTTAAATTCAAAGATGCTGATTTAATCGGCATTCCCTATCGCATTGTTCCGGGCCGTTCGCTGAAAGCAGGAAAAGTTGAAGTTGTGGAAAGAGCCACTCACCAATCACATGAAATTCTCATTGATGAAGTAAATTCTACTTTAAAACAGTGGATTGAAGCCGCCATCAACTAAGCCTTTATAATTGGTAAGGTGCGCGCACCGCGCACCTACATTTAGGCTCGCAATGTGCCCGGTGTACACCCTACATTAGCTCCCCTCTTTCTCTTCCTTATTCCCTCTTCCTGACATCCGTTACATCCGTTATATCAAATCCGTTGGCATCAGAATTATTCATCTCTCTCTTCCCTTTCTCTGTATCCTCTGTGTCCTCTGCGGTTTCCTCATTCCGATACAACCGGAATTGATATTACATCCGTTACATCCCGTACATTGCTCGTTGCCGAACTTCCCTCTTCCTTGAGATGTGAAATCCCCTAAAACTTAAAACTCGGTATGAATCTGAACCTAAATCAGTTTCTGCGATTCCCTCAATCCCGAATTGGGCGGTACTTAGCCCAAGTAACTGTCGTTGCTGTCGCTTACGCCGTGGGGGCGAGGCTAGCAATTTCAATTCAAGGTGTTAGTCCCTTTGCTGCCTCGGTGTGGCCACCCGCAGGAATTGCACAAGCTGGACTTTTGTTGTTTGGGAGTAAAGTCTGGCCAGCCATAGTTTTGGGTACATTCCTGCTAAATTTTGTTAACCCAAATGAACAGATATTTGCGGTTTGGCTGGGAGGAAACGCCGGGGCAATTCTGCAAGCTGTTTTTGCAGTAACTGCCCTGCGCTGGATGGGGTTTCGTCCATCTCTCGATCGCTTGAAAGATGTAGTTAATTTAATCTTGTTTGGCGGTCTAATTTCTACTCAAATCAGTTGTACGATTGGCGCGTTTTCCCTATATTTAGCGGGGAAAGTAGATAGGACAGAATATTGGTCGCTTCGGTGGGATTGGTGGTTGGGAGACACAATGGGAGTTTTAATTTTAACTCCCTTAATCCTAATATTTTTTCGCCCTAAAGTAACCGCCGAGCGTTTAAAAAGACAAACAGGCAGCCAGCAAAAATATTTAATTTGGCGGGCAGTATGGTTATTATTATTAATTGGGGTGAGCTGGCTGGTCTTTGTGTCGAAAACTGAAGCTTCTATTTCTAGTTATCCCCTGGAATATTTGCCGTTTCCTTTCATAATTTGGTCGGCGCTCCAATTCGGTCAACGAGCCGCTGTCCTAGCATCGTTCATTGTCTCAAGCATCGCAATTATGGGCAGTTCTCAGGGAGGGGGGCCGTTCATAGCCAAAGCCGAAAATATCACTCAGGCTATCTTATTTTTGCAAGCTTTTATGGCTGTAGTTACAATTACATCGCTGTTATTGGCAGCGACGGTAGCTGAACGCGCCGAGGCAGAAAATTCGCTGCGAGAAAGCGAAATTAAATATCGAGAATTGGTGGAAAATGCAAGCAGCATTATTCTGAAATTGGATGCTGACGGCAATATTACTTTTTTTAACGAATTTGCTGAAATATTCTTTGGCTACACTCAGGAAGAAGTCATTGGTAAAAATGCAATGGGAACAATTCTTCCGCAGACAGACATCGAAGGGAATAACTTACAGTTGGTTTATAATGAAATTTTACAAAATCCCGATCGCTTTACCAGCTATGAAAATGAAAACCTCCGACGCCGTGGCGATCGCGTTTGGGTATCTTGGGCAAATAAACCGCTGGTTAATTCAGCGGGAGAAATCCTGGGCATCCTCTGCATCGGCACAGATATCACCGCTCGCCGAAAAGCTGAAATAGCGCTGCTTCATCTGAATGAAAAGCTGGAAATCCGAGTTGAAGAGCGGACAAATGCCCTGAAACAAAGCGAACTTCAGCTACAGAAACAGAAATCGGCCTTAATTGATTTAGCCAAAAATAAAGCGCTGAATCAAGGCGACTTAACAAAGGCGCTTCAAGAAATAACTGAAACTGCTAGCCGTACTCTGGAAGTTGCCCGATCGAGCGTATGGCTGTACGATCGCACTAAATCCAAGATCGAGTGCCTGGATTTGTTCGATCGCGCTGTCAACCAGCACTCAGACGGTTTGCAATTAGCAGAAGCAGACTATCCTGTCTATTTCCAAGCACTGCGAGAAGAACGCGCAATTGCTGCCTTTGACGCGCAAAACGATTTTAGAACTAGAGAATTTGCGGAATCTTACCTACTTCCGTTCGGCATCACTTCCATGCTAGATACGCCGATTCAAATAGGCGGAGAAACAGCCGGAGTTCTCTGTTTAGAACACGTAGGAATGCCCCGCCGTTGGACTATTGAAGAACAAAGTTTCGCTGTTTCTCTAGCAGACTCTGTAACTTTCGCAATGGAAGCGCGAGAACGCCAGCGCGCTGAAGAAGCGCTGCGACAAGCTGAGGCAAAATACCGCAGCATTTTTGAAAATGCGATCGTCGGCATCTTTCAAACTACTCCCGATGGGGAATATCTCAGCGTCAACCCTGCTTTAATTCGTATTTACGGTTATAGTTCCTTTGAAGAGTTGAAGGGAACTTTAACTAATATTAACCGCCAGCTATATGTATGCCCAGAACGCCGCGCCGAAGTCATTAATTTAATGCGAAAAAACGGCAAAGTATCAGATTTTGAGTCTCAAGTTTACCGCCAAGATGGCAGTATAATTTGGATTGCGGAGAATGCTTATACTGTCTGCGACAGACATGGAAATTTGCTTTATTACGAAGGTACTGTTCAAGATATCACAACTCGCAAACAAGCTGAGGCAGCTTTGCGCTTAGAACAAGAAAAATCTGACCGTCTCCTGCTCAATGTTTTACCGCAAGCGATCGCCGATAGATTAAAACAAGACCAAAGCATCATCGCCGATACTTTTTCCGAAGTAACAGTATTGTTTGCAGATATAGTCGGTTTTACCCAAATTAGTTCCCAAATTTCTCCCCCGGAATTAGTTTCCTTGCTTAACGATATTTTTTCCACCTTCGATCGCCTAGCAGAAAGGCACGGTTTGGAAAAAATTAAGACGATTGGCGACGCTTACATGGTAGTAGGAGGGCTGCCCATGCCCCGCAGCGATCATGCAGAGGCGATCGCCCAAATGGCCCTCGATATGCAGCAGGCAATTACTGACTTCAGCAATCTCCACAATCAAGATTTTAGCATCAGAATCGGCATTAACACCGGCCCGGTTGTCGCGGGAGTTATTGGAATTAAAAAATTTATTTACGATTTATGGGGAGACACCGTTAACACCGCTTCCCGCATGGAATCCCACGGCTTGCCGGGGTGCATTCAAGTCACCTCTGCAATTTATGATATATTGCAGGACAAGTATGTATTTGAAAGTCGCGGCGCGATCGAAGTTAAAGGCAAAGGCCAGATGACTACTTATTTACTCAAATGCAGACAGTGACTTTAGTAAAGGTTTTTCTCTAAAAGTAAGGGCGATCGCACTCTCAAATGTGCGATCGCCCTTACTTTTACGCTAGCCAAGTTTTTTAAAGCTTGTACAGGTTAATTCCAGCTTCCTTCGCCATGATTTCCAAACCCTTGTTTTGCAAGGTTTTAATCGCCTTTGTAGAAAGATGCAATTTTACCCAGCGCTTCTCCTGCGGCCACCACACCCGCTTCCACTGCAAATTTGCCTCTTGCAACTTGTGAGTGCGGTGGTGCGAGTGAGAAACTGCAAAACCGTTATTAGCCTTCTTCCCCGTTAGCTGACATTTCCGTGACATACTTCCCTCCAGATTACCGTTTTTTTGCGTGCAGCCTCTCATTATACCCGAAGGAAGAAGGAACAAGGAAGAAGGCTTGACTTATCCCTTTACCAATAGAAATAAACTCTTACTCCCCCCCTTAGCAAGGGGGGGTTGGGGGGGGTAATTACATGGCACGTTCAGTCAATTTTGTCAAGACTTGATTCGATCGCTCGACAAAATCCTTCATCCCTTCAGCATCGAAACCCTTCTGGGCCATCAAAGCCAAGTCGTAAACGTGGTGACAAATCATACTCGCCAACTGGGCCGACGGAGACTCGCCGCCACCTTGAATAATCGCACCCTGACTCAAACTCGCCAGATTTTGAATCAGCGGGTGAGACGTATTCACCAGCAAAACGTGATCTTCGGGGAATTCGGCCGCTTGCTGCTGCAACAGCGCAGTCATGTCGCGCATCCGGCGCAAAGCTTCCGGCAAAAGTACGATCGCAGGTGGCGTCGCCTCCGCAGAGTCAGACTTCAAAGCTTCTGTGCGAATGTTCACTTTCGGCTTATTGAGAGCTTTTTGGAACATTTCCTTAACTTGTTCGCTGCGAGTTTTATTCGTCGCCGGATCGACAATTTCCGCTTCTTTCTCTTTGTCAATTAGCGTTTCATCGATGTCGGAATCAACCCGCGAGAATTTGACATCTGAGTGTTCTCGTTCCAAGAAGCTGATAAAGTGCGTGTCGATGAAAGAATCCATAAACAGCACTTCTAACCCTTGGCTTTTGTGCATAGCAACGTAAGTTGCTTGAGACGCCGGATCTGTACAATAAAACACCCGATTTTCGTGGCGTTTTTGATTGCGTTCCAAATACTCTTTCAGCGTCGTGTAAGGCTGCGTGGAACTAGAATTTTCCGACTTCGGAGTGACATCTTGCCACAAATCTCCGTCCTCTGTTTGCACCTGAACTTCGGGCGTTGCAGTTTCTGGCTTCTCGGCTGTCGGTTCGTAGGTGCTGCGGTAGATTAAGATATCTTCGACTTGCTTTTTGAACTTGTCATCGTTGAGAGTTCCAAACTTGACAAAAGTGCCGATATCTTGCCAGCAGCGGATGTATTCGTTGCGATCGTCGCGGTAGAGTTCTTTCAGGCGATCGCCCACTTTTTTCGCAATATAATCAGCGATTCTCCGCACAGTGCGATTGCTTTGCAAAGAACTGCGAGAAACGTTCAGCGGAATGTCGGTACTGTCAATAACGCCCCGCAGCGGCATCAAGAATTTCGGGATAATTTCTTCGCAGTGGTCGCTGACAAAAACCTGGTTGCAGAATAGCTTAATATTGCCTTGGGTAACATCGACATCCGGCCGCAGTTTTGGAAAGTAAAGAATCCCGTTGACAATAAAAGGATAATCTGTATTCAGGTGTACCCACAGCAGCGGCTCGTCTTGGTACGGGTAAAGGTAACGGTACAGTTCTAAGTAATCTTCTTTTTGCAAATTGCTGGCTGATTCCCGCCAAATTGCTTTGTGCTTGTTGAGTTCCTCTCCCTCAAATTTGATGGGAACGGGCATGAAATCGCAGTAAGTTTTGATTAACTGCCTAATCCGACTGGGTTCTAGATATTCTTGTTCTTCATCTTGGAGGGTAAGAGTAATAGTAGTACCGCGTTCCGTGCGGGAAGATTCTGATAGTTCAAAAGCGGGAGAACCGTCGCAAGACCAGTGTACGGCTTGGGCTCCTTCCTGGTAAGAAAGAGTATCAATGTCTACTTTCTTCGCCACCATGAAAGAAGAGTAGAAACCGAGACCGAAGTGACCGATAATTGCGTCCTCGCCGCTGCCTTGGTATTTTTCAATAAATTCTTCTGCGCTGGAGAAAGCGACTTGGTTGATGTATTTTTTTACCTCGTCGGCGGTCATGCCGATGCCGTTATCGGAAATTGAGAGGGTTTTGTTTTCTTTGTCGATCGCTATGTTGATTTGCGGTTCGCCCACCTCGCCGCTGTATTCGCCGGAACGAGAAACCATTTTGAGTTTGGCAATGGCATCGACGGCGTTAGAAATTAGTTCCCGCAAGAAGACTTCGTGGTCAGTGTATAACGACTTCTTGATAATCGGGAAAATATTTTCGGTATGGATTGAGATTGTTCCCTGTTCTAAAACTGTCATAATTTTTCTCTGTGATGACTGCTAATTGCTTAGAAATAGCTATTTAATGATTTTCGGCGATCGTGCTACGTTTTGCCGAAGGGATTACCACAAAAAGATGATTCGGTTTTCCCCACATCTTGCACAATTCTCAATAAGCCTTTGACGGGCGGGCTTTCCGGCCTACCCCACAAGATAATTTACTCTTTGTGGAACAGGCCGAAAAGCCTGTTCTCGATCGTGGTGCAAGATGTCAGTTGCCCTCACATAGTAGCTCACAAAGGCAACTGCAGGAGAAAGGTGCTGCCGGAACCCAATTCGCTGCGGGCGCTGAGGCTGCCGCGGTGTGCGCGGGCGATGGTTTGGGCGATCGCCAATCCCAGTCCCGAACCGCCTGTATGGCGCGATCGATCGCTGTTAACTCGGTAAAATCGATCGAATATTCGCTCTAAATCTGCCGCCGCTATCCCAATACCGGTATCTTGAACCTGAACGATCGCCTCGATGTGATTGCAATCTAAAATAACTGTTACTTTCCCGCCCGCCGGAGTGTATTGAATGGCATTAACAATTAAATTAGCAACTAGGCGATAAAGTTGGTCGGAATTGCCGACAACATTTAACTGCTGCTGTACGCGCATTTCGGATGTTAGCGCTACCTTTGAGGCGATCGCCAAAGCGGCCAATTCCTCTATTAAATCGCTAACAAGGTCATTCAAACAACACAATTGAGGGCGATCGCGTATCACTTGATTATCCATGCGAGCCAGCAGCAGCAAATCAGCCACTAACTGAGTCAGTCGTCGGTTTTGGCGATCGATCGTCCGCAAAATTTCCTGCGCCTCTTTTTCATCCAATTGAGGCGTCAACAGCGCCGATTCTACAGTCGCCTGCGAAGCCGCTAAAGGCGTCCGCAATTCGTGAGCAGCATCCGCTGTAAACTGTTGGATTTGTCGGTAGGAAGCATAAATCGGTTTCATGGCTAATCCTGCCAGCCACCAACTAGCAAAGCCTATCAAAATCAATGCTGTAGGCAATCCTAATTTCAAAACCCATTTCACTGTACTGAGATAATCGTTGAAGTCTTCCAAGCTCCGCCCAACTTGAAAATATCCCCAATCTTCCTGATTATTGGTGTGCAGCAATACAGAAATTTGGTGATAAATATTGCCTTGGCTGTCAGTGATTGTTTGCCAATGTTGTGAGTTAAATGTCGGTGGCAATTCTTCGGGATAAGCGCCTGCTGTAGCAATCAAATTTCCTGAATTATCAAATAAACGGATATAGTAAAAGCTTTGGTTTATAGCGCTTAAAATATGGCGATCGGGCAACTGTTCTTTATCTTTAATGCCGTTAACTCCAATTACGCGGAGGTTGGGCAAAAGATCATTGACTATTGGTTCTAGGCGTCCGGGCTGCTGCAATTTTGTTTCTAGGCTGTCGTGTAGCGTCCCCGCTACCGATTCTAATTCGCGGTCTATGGCTACCCAGTGAGCGTGGGCGATCGCCTCGTATACGCCCAATCCCAGCAAGCTTAAAATCAAACCCATTACTGCTGCATAGGAAAGGGCTAATTGCCAGCGAGTTCGGTTAAATAGTTTATTTTGATTCATTTTTCATAACTTAAGCTGTCAGTCAAACAGTCCGCCAGGGAATGAATTCCCTGGCTAATAGTTAAAGTCCTCTAAAGAGGACTAAAGAACTCATTAGTCCTCTTTAGAGGACTTTAGCTTTGAGGCCGGGAATTCATTCCCTGCCGGAGTATCGGTTTTACTTTAATTTCTCATGCGGTATCCGACGCCGTGAACGGTTTCTATTAAATTAGCGCCGCCAACAGACTCAAGTTTGCGCCGCAGCAAGCGCACTTGAGCTGCTACCACATTGCTAAAGGTATCTGCACTCGCTTCCCATAGCTGATTCCGAATTTGGTCGGTGGTGACAATTTGGTTCGGATGTTTCATAAAATATTCTAGCAGTTGAAATTCTTTGTTTGTCAGTGAAATTATCTGATTTTTGCCGTGGGTATCGACATGACAAGCAGTGCGATTTCCGCAGTCGAGAACGAGATTCCCTACCTGTCTATGTTGTGGTTGAATTTGGGGCGATCGCCTTTGCAAAGCCCGCAATCTTGCTAACAGTTCCGCCATCCCGAACGGCTTGACTAAATAATCGTCAGCTCCGGCATCTAGTCCCGCAACTTTATCTTCCATTCGGTCTTTTGCTGTCAGCATCAATACGGGCAGGGCGCTATGTTTAGCACGCAATCTCCGCAGCAGTTCCAATCCTGACAATCCTGGTAGCAACCAGTCAAAAATAGCGAGGGTGTATTGCGTCCACTGGCTGTCTAAATATTCCCAAGCTTCACTGCCATCGAGGGCCCAATCAACTATATATTTTTCCTGCTTTAAGGTTCGCTCGATCGCTTTCCCTAAATCTGGCTCATCTTCAACTAGCAAAACTCTCATAACTCTAATTTATAGCGGTAAATCTTTATACATTGTTAGCGATCGGCAGCATCTACCCCAACATCTAACATCACATACTGAGATGAAATCAGCATGAAATTTTCTAATTTCGCAGAAAAAAAGGACTGTTGACAATTATTGACAACAAGCGGGAAATGTCTTATACTCAAACCCAATCAAATTTTTGAGAATATTTTTCAATAACTATGACAGATTTATCCGATCGTCCCCCCATGAAAAAGCCGGGGCGCTGGAGTCGCCGCCAACTGCTACAGCTAGGAATAGCTGGGGCTGGGGTAGCGGGGGGCGCGATCGCACTTCAACACTTGACTCGCAAACCGACATCAGTCGCGAGAATACCGCCCATGCCTGCAGATGCAGTCACCATCAGCAATATCAACCCCATGCAAATTGCGCGGGATTTTGATTACGGCACGGTGACGCGCGAAAACGGGCGCACGGTTCGGGAATTTCGCCTAGAAGCTAATACTTCGATCGTCCAACTCAACAGCGCCGTCACCTTCAACACCTGGAACGTGAACAATCGCGTGCCGGGGCCGACATTGAGGGCAACAGAGGGCGATCGTATCCGCGTCATTTTTTATAACAAAGCCGCAGATTCTCATTCGCTGCACTTTCACGGCGTTCATACCAGCGAAATGGATGGCGTTAAACCAGTGAAACACGGTTCGGTATTTATTTATGAATTCGATGCCAATCCCTACGGAGTGCATCTTTATCACTGCCATATTGAACCCGTAACTCGTCATATAGGTAAAGGACTCTATGGAATGTTCATCATAGATCCGCCAAAACCCCGTCCTCCCGCAGATGAAATCATGTTAATCATGGGAGGATACGATGTAAACGACGACAAAAAAAACGAACTATACGCTTTTAACGGGTTGCCCAATTATTACATGAACAACCCGATCCCTATTTACAGAAATCAGCTAATCCGGCTTTACGTTCTCAACATAATTGAGTACGAAGCGGCAGTGACTTTTCACCTGCACGCCAACTTTTTTGACGTATATCGCACGGGAATGACTTTGACTCCCAGTGAAAGAACCGATGTAATCACAATGGGAGTAGCTGAAAGACATATCTTAGAATTTACCTACGGCTACGCTGGAAAATTTATGTTTCATCCCCATCAAGATGATATCGCCGAAGCAGGCTGCATGGGGGTATTTGAAGTCATCACTTAAACCAAATCCTGCTACCACGGTGCACCGATTCAAATAAAGAAAGTATGAAATTATTTGACAAGCTCGATCGCAAATAGGTAGAATGAATAGCTCGCAAATAATTGAGAATTTTTCTTAATAACTTGTGAGACCAAATGCACATAACGTAAAAATTAGCAACAGCCATGTTATCAACATTTCGTTTATTACTCACATCTTGCACCATTCTTAAGAACAGGCAAGGTGCCTGTTCCACAAACAATGACTTTTCTTGTGGGGTGCGCGTCCCCAAGAACAGGCAAGATGCCTGTTCCACAAACAATGACTTTTCTTGTGGGGTGCGCGTCCCCAAGAACAGGCAAGATGCCTGTTCCACAAACAATGACTTTTCTTGTGGGGTGGGCGTCTCGCCCGCCCGTAGCAGGGTTGCTGCAAATGTTGCAAGATATCGTTTATTACCTACAGCAACCGCTACAGCCATCCTCGTTGCTCTGACCGGTTGCGCTTCCACCCCCACAGCCAGCAACACCGACAGCACCGCCTCACCCGCTGCTACAGCCAGTCCCGCCTCCACAAGCGGTCACAGCGGGAATCACGGCGGCAAAGGCGGCATCAACATCAATACTGCCATTCCTTCAGAGTTAGATAAACTCGAAGCCAAGTTAGGAGTACCGGCACTTTCTAACAAAATTCAAGCCAGCCGTCCTTACGGGAAAGTCGAAGAATTGGTATCAAAAAATGTCATTACTCAACCCCAATTCGACGAAATCAAAGACATGGTGACTATTGAAGATGTCGTCCTCACCGGTGAAGCCAAAGATGTAGACTTCATGACTAACATGGGATTGATGAAAGGGCATCTTATGGTAGCAAAAGAACTCTTGGAGCAAGGCAAACCAGACCAGGCAGAACCTCACATCGGGCATCCAGTCGAAGAAATTTATGCCAATGTCGAAAATCAGCTAAACGAGCGTAAAATTCCCGAATTTAAGACTACTCTAACTAAATTGCAGGATTTAGTTAAAGCGGGTGCAAAAGATCCGGCTCAAGTGAATGCACAATTTGACACATCAATGCAAGCAGTTGACGGAGCAATTGCCACCCTCCCCGAAGCGCAGCGAAAAGATCCGAAATTCGTGCTGCAAGTGATTAACGGCTTGCTAGATACAGCTAATTCCGAATACGCAGCGGCAGTTGCTAACGGCAAAATTTCCGCAATTATTGAATACCAAGATTCGCGGGGTTTTGTCATGTACGCGGAAATGCTGTACAAAGATATTGCCGCTCAATTGGCTAAAACCAGCCCGGAAATTGACAAAGCAATTGTTGCCAACATGACGGAACTGAAGGCAAATTGGCCAACTGCGATCGCACCCCCCGCCCCAGTTAAAACAACCGAACAAGTCAACCAGCTAGTTAAAAAGATCGAAAGCGACAGCCAAAAAGTTCTCAAACCCGCATCTTAAAAACATTACTCCCATCAACAGCGGTAATTGGTAAATAATCTGCCAATTACCTCGCTCCTTAACCAGTCCCATTCCCACCATAAAAAAGGAATTTTGGCGAAGCATTGCCCACCTTTGTAATTACTCTCCGCGAAGGAGTCGAAGCCGCCTTAGTTGTCCGAATCGTTCTCGCTTGCCTCAAAAAATCAGGACAAAGTTATTTAAGTCCTTGGGTTTTCGGCGGCGTTGGCGTTGGACTTATTGCCAGTGCTTTGATAGGTGTAATGTTCGGCTGGACAATTCAAATTTTGTCCGCATCCAATCAGCCTTTTGCACCGATTATGGAATCGCTGCTAGAGGCAACCTTTGGAGTTTTAGCGATCGCAATGCTGAGCTGGATGCTGATTTGGATGACCAAGCAAGCGCGATTTATGAAAGCCGAAGTAGAAGGTGCTGTGAGTGCCGCCTTAACGCAAAACTCTCATGCTGGCTGGGGCGTATTTACTTTAGTTTTGATTGCCGTTTTACGCGAAGGATTTGAAACAGTTTTGTTTGTCGTTGCCAAGTTTCAACAAGGGATTATTCCGGCGATCTGCGCTTGGGCGGGCCTTATCTCAGCCACCGCACTGGGTGTCCTGCTGTTTAAATGGGGAATCAAAATTAATATCCGCCTGTTTTTCAAATATATGGGCGTTTTATTGCTCTTCATTGTAGCGGGTTTAGTGGTATCTACTTTGGGATTATTTGACAGCGCGGTGAATATTTTATCGCAATCAAATCGCGAATCAGCATCACTGTGTTTCTATTACGAAAGATTTCCTAAAATCCACTCTTGGATTCTCGGGCCAATGGTCTGGAATACCTCAAAACTGCTTCCCGAAGAAAAGTTTCCCGGTTTGTTGTTGAGTGCGTTGTTTGGCTACACGGATAAGCTCTATGTCATGCAGGCGATCGCCTATTTGATGTTTTTAGGTACTGTCGGTGGCATCTACTTCCAAAGTTTGGCAGGTCGAGTGTTTTTCCCATTCAAAAAAACATAGGAAACGAAATAAGAAATTAAGTGCGATCGAAACGCGATCGGCTTTGTAGTCGAAATGCAGGAGGCAGTTGTTTGTTGCTAATAACTAATGCGCCCATAAATTAGAGCGCATTAGGAAATCAGCCATCTATTGATTGAAGGTAAAACGACCGTCAACTTTTTCTCCGTTAATATCCGCAGTCACTTTCACTGGATATTGTCCGGCTTCTGTACCTGGAAACATCCCGTAGTAATGTTTGCCCTCAGCGTCGTATTTGAGTTCCAGAGTTTGTGGTTTTCCATTCGCTAACTGCACTTGAGCGATGACTTTGGCGTCGGTAACTGGTTCGCGTTTGTCCCCTTTTTTCAAATAAAGATCTAAGTGAGTTCCGGTGGCTTGTCTCTGAGTTAGAAACTCTAAGTAATAAGCTCCCGACTCGACAACTTGACCTCCTTGAGATGTTTTCGTATGCTCTGTTTTAGCTGTTGCTGCCGGGGAAGCATTTGGAGGTGAAGGCACAGTTTGAGAGGCTGCTGGATTGGATGTCGGGCTGTTATTTGGCTCGCTGGCTTTCTCGCCTTGATTGCAAGCTCCCAAAAACAGCAATCCGACACTTCCTAGAACAATTATATTGGATTTGAGCGATTTCATTTGTTTGAGTCCTTGCGTACAATGATTAAAAAGTATGAGAGCCAGAAATGAAACCCGGATGAAATCTTCACACTTTCATACAAGTATTCGGCTTGCGACCTCGGAAATTAAATATTTTTATAATTCTTAATGCTTCTCCCCTTGACTCTATAGCCGACTTGAGGGTTTAGGCTATTTATAGTTTCCCAAAGAAACTTTTCGATCCTAGATGCCCAGGTAAAAATTCATGATTAAAGCAACTCAGGCTAAACGATTCACTCTCGCAACTTTGACGGCAGTTCTCTTGACAGCAGGTACAGCCGCTGTTGTCTTTGCTGTCGGCCCCTGCACTACTCCTACTCCTGACTGCCCGCTAGCTAATTGCGATAAATAATCCTTTTTTCCCCACTGCGTGTAGATTCCATCGCGAATTTTTAGCCGGATAAGGAAGAGAATATCCGACAGCAGCACGATCTCAATTTTAAGTGATTGCTGCTTTTTTTTTCAATATTATTTTTGACAAAATAGAGTATTTTATCGTAAAAAATTAGATGACTATAACCACTACAAAAAACTGAAAGTGCCTAAAACTGCTATGAAAAAATTTGGAACAGAACCCCTAGAACAGCAGCTACTAAAAAGTCGTTCAAAAATCATATTTACTCATATCAAATCTCGGAGCTAGTTTCCTAATTGCTCTTTTACCCTGCTTCTAAGCTTTGACCACTTTTTCAAAGATTCTCGAATAGTGGGATATTACTTGTGTGCACACTACATATAGTGTGTACACAAGTAAGTTATGAGATAGTATAACACCCTGACGGGGTTGTCACCCCGCCCACTGTAATTGACAATTAAAGCGATGGCGATGGGGAAACTAATGATGATGCCAAGAAGTAAATACTGATTAGCGAGCTCTCAAAATTTTGATGGTTTACTCCATGCGATCAATGATGTCTTACGCCTTGCGTCCGGCGGCGACGAAAGCGGTTGCTATAATTGTTTGCGTAGATTGAACGCGAGACAGGATACTTCTATTGTTAAAGAAATAATCATCGCGCTCGCAGCCGCAATTGCACCCGATGCCCCAAGCTGAACTGCACCGAACGCAACTAAAAGCAGTATAGTCGTGCCAATCCAAGTTGCATAATTCAGACCTTTGGTTTGACCTGACCCGACCAAAAAACCTTGAGTAGCATTTTGCACGGCCACCAGAAGGGGTACAAACGCGCACAACAGCAATACGGGACGGATACTCTCAACCAGGGCTTCATCGTTCCCGATAAAACTTTGCACAACCTGCAACCCAAATGGCGTTGTACTACCTAAAAACAACAGTAGCGAACAAAATCCACCCACACTGAGGGCAAATGCAATTAATTGGCGATCGCTCACTTGATCTCGATTTTTGATAATCACCTGCTGCACCATGCGAGTCGCATTGGCAATCACCAAAACCAATCCCCAAGCCGCAGGCCAAGCCGCCAATGCAATATTAGCGTCTTGGGCGCGGGCAATAATTCCCACCAGGACGGCACGTCCACCCCAGACTACCAGCATTGAAGAGCCTAAAGGCCAGTAGAAATTCCACACACTTTTGAGATTGGTGGGTAGCTTTAACTCAGAATCAATTGGTCGAGGCAGACGAGTGGCTCCGAGCCGGTGCGCCGCAATGGTTACAACCAGCGCCTCTGAGAGAACCCCCGCGATCAAAGCAGTCCCCGCCAGCAGTGCGCCTGACATTTTCAACACAAATCCGCCCCATAACGCTAGGGCTACAATTAACAAACGAACCATGCTAGCTTTGGCAACCGCCTGAGAATGACCTGTGTGGATGAGCAATCCTTGGAAATAACGCCGCCACGCGATCGCCAAAGGCCAGAGAAACATTAACATCAACACAGTCTGCACCGTCTGCCGCAATTGGGGTGGAATTCCTAACAGCGTCCCCCCCAGCGTGGCGAAAATAAACGGCAGCGTCAGCAGCAACAGTAACGCACTCAGTCCACCCCCTGCTAAAAGCGTAAATCGCCACAAGGCCCGACGCGATCGCCCATTCGGTGCAAGCGCATTCGAGGCGTGCAGAATCATAATAATCGGACTTTCAAAAAAGACCGCAAGGGCTTTGGCAATGCCTACGGCGGCCAAATTCACCCGTGCATCGGGTAAATGAGCTAGGGCAGCCGTCATCATCGGATCGCCAAAAGCCATTGCCACATCGCTGAGGGAGAGGGGAATAAATTGCCGCCACAAATCTAGCAGATTGATTTTAGACGGACTTTGAGAAGCCTTTAAGGTCATTGTTTATGCAGGTTGTTGCTGTCGCACGAGGGTAAGAGGGACGCTTTGAAGGGCGTTAATTGTAGCGGTGAGGGCTTTTTGTTCCAAGATTTCAATCCCTTGTTGGGACAGCCATTCTGGATTGTATACTGTTTCGAGATAGCGATCGCCCCGATCCGGGTTCAACAGTACCATACGTTGAGAATGAGGATGCTGCTGGCTGTAAGCTAGGGCAGCGGCAACGATAGCGCCTGTGGATGCTCCTAACAACAAGCCTTCTCGACGTGCCAGGGCATGACAAACAGAAAAGGCAATGCGATCGTTCACAGAATACGCTGCATCCAGTACCATTGGATCAAAATTGGGCGGTACAAAAGATAACCCCAATCCAGTCATTTTATAGGGGTGAGACGGCGTGCCAAAAATAGCCGAACCTGCCACATCTACGCCGACAATTCGAGTTTGGGGATGACGCTGTTTAAAATATCGGCTAATTCCCGCCAATTGTCCCGCCGTACTAATCCCAATAACGATAACATCTGGTGCGACGGGAAAAGCCTGTTCGATTTCGCGAGCAGTAAATTGCTCGTGGGCAGTTGGGTTTTCGGAATTGCGGTGCTGGCAAGGATACCAGGCACCAGGAATGGTTTCGGCGAGTTCTTTGGCTTTCTTCATCCTCGCCACTTGCATCGATCCGTTGGCATCTGCCGCACTCAGGGGGACATCTACCAATTCTGCTCCATAGGCAGCCAGCATTCGCCGAATCGGGGGCGGTGTTTTAGCATCGATGACAATCATCACGCGATAGCCTCGCGCGGCACCAATCATTGCTAAACCAATGCCGAAATTACCAGAACTAGATTCAACAATTGTGCCGCCGGGGGCGAGTAACATGGTACGTTCTGCGTGTTGAACCAGACATACAGCATTTTTCTCTTTAATGCTGCCACCGGGATTACAGGATTCTAATTTGAGATAAAATTCGTGATGCTGACAGAGTTCGCTCAAGTGATTGAGACGAACAATGGGAACCTGTCCAATTGCCTCGGTGATATCGCGAGCTAGGGATGATTTCAGCGCTGTTTGTAAAAGTTGAATCATTGATTTAGATCCTCCAAAATACACGGTAGTTAGTCAAGGTCATCTATCTTGCTTGCCTGCGGGAAATTTCATCATCCGAGCGCGAGATCATACTTATCAATTAGCCAGAGGGCATCTTTGCCTAATTACAAGCTTGCAACGCCAGAATGAAATTTTGGTGAAATAAGTCAGGTTCATTGATTTTAAAACTTATAGAAAACAATCCAGGGTATAAGTAATGTTTATATTTGCATGGGATAAGCAAGAGAATATCCGACAGCAGCACGAACTCAATTTTGAGTTATGGCTGCTTTTTGATATACTATAATTATTGACAAAATAGAGCATTTTATAATAAAAAATTGGGTGACTATAACCAGCACAAAAAAGTGAAAGTGGCTACCGCTATAATGATAGGGTTCAGACTTACCTAGAACTGCTGTGACAAAAATTGAAACAGAATCCCTAGAAAAGCAGCTACTAAAAATTGGAGAACTAGACAAGCCAACTGGTATTGCTGTGGCACTCTGCGATACTAAGCTGTTACGCATTTAAACCATTAACGCTTCCGGTAAGGTGCGTCAGCTATAACACTCACTATACATGGGAAACGCTTATTTACTGACGCACCCTACTATCCTCCTTTAAATGCCGCACAGCTTATGAAAGCTTAGGTTTACTGGAACCTGCCTTACGCAACAGTAGCGGTTATCGTTACTACACAGCCGATGCTGCCAGACAAGTGCAATGTATCAAGAAAGCTCAAAGACTCAACTTTTCTCTTCAAGAAAATCAGCAAATTTTGGCATCTCGCCGTCAAGGAATAACAGCTTGTCCGCTAGTGCAAGACTTATTAAGTCACAAAATAGATTCCCTTGAGGAGGAAAATCAGCGCATGAGTGCGTTCAAAGCTGAGTTATAAACTTATAAAAAACTTTGGACAAATCGAGCTTCTGATAATCCCGATAGCGAGGAACTTTGCAGTTTGATTGAGGGAGTTCAGTAGGGTTTATCAGTTTGCTATTTCAGCTTTAACTACCTTGCCGTCTTCAATAACGGGCTGAGGTTTTTGAGGTCGTAAAAAATGCCCAAATTGAGCATACAAAGCTGGCAAAACTAACAGAGTTAGTGCTGTAGAAGTAAATAACCCTCCTAAAACTACTACTGACAGCGGTTGCAAAATTTCCTTTCCCGCCCCGCCTTCAAAGACTAAAGGTGCTAAACCCAAAGCTGAAGTTAAAGCAGTCATCAAGATGGCATTGAGCCGTTCCATCGAACCTTTAATAATTGCTTCCTTAAAAGGCAGTCCTTCAGCAAATTTAGTGTTGTAGTTGTCTACTAAAAGCAAGCCGTTACGGGTGGCAACGCCAAATAAAGTGACAAAGCCAACTAAAGAAGCTACAGAGATGATGCTGCCAGTCAAAGCTACCGCAATTACTCCTCCTACTAATCCGATCGGCAAATTAATCATAATCATAGCAGTTGAAGGAATTGACTTGACTGACAAGTACATCAATACAGTAATTACCAAAAAGGCGATCGCACTAAATATCATAATATTTTGCGAAGCTCTTTGTTCTGCTTCAAATTGACCGCCGTACTGGATAAAATAGCCAAAAGGCAACTGCACCTCTCGTTTGACTTTAGCTTGAATTTCATTCACAACCGATCGCAAATCCCTATTTTTAGCATTAGCCGCTGCCACAATCAAGCGAGAAACATTCTCGCGGTTAATCGTATTGGGCCCCGTACCGTATTTAACAGTCGCAACTTGGGCGAGGGGAATCTTGTTGCCGCTTGGAGTATCAACCAACAAATTCTGAATAGTTTCTAGGTTGTTTCGGGCTTCAGGCTGCAACCAAACAACTAAATCAAAAGTTTGCTGCACTTCCAAAACTTGAGAAACAACCTTGCCGTTTAAAGCTGTCTCAATTATTTCCGAAAGTTCTCCGATTTTTAAACCGTATCTACCCGCAGCTTGACGGTTAAACTTAATTTGAATTTGTTGCACTGGCACCTGGGGTTCGAGTTGCAAATCCACAATGCCTTCCACTGTTTTCATTTGCTCTTCAACTTTGGCACCGATGCTGCGAAGCTGATCCAAATCCGGGCCAAAGATTTTAACAGCAATCTGACTTCTGACACCAGATAAAACCTCATCCATCCGGTGAGAAATAAAACCGCCGATATTTGGTGCAACTCCCGGCAATTTACCAAACTCCTGCCGCAGCGATTCCAAAGTTTGCGGCCTGTTTTTCATGCCCTCCTCGCTCAAACCGATATCAATGTGAGCTAAATTGACTCCCGCAGCATCCGCATCTCCCGGAGCCCTGCCCGATCGCACTTGCACGTATTCAAACCTGGTATCATCCTTAAGTGCATCTTCAATAGCAAAAGCCGCGCTATCTGTTGTCTCCAAAGACACCCCCGGATAAAGCATAATAGTATTCACCAAAGTTTGCTCCTGAAACTCCGGCAAAAACACCCGTCCAAAGGAAGGCAAGATAATTAATGTAGCCACCATGCTAGCAGCAGCTAAAGCTAAAATAATCCCCGAATAGCGCATTGACAAATTTATCGAAAAATGATATATTTTCTTGCAAAATCTCGGCAGCCAAGGTTCCGCAGCACTCATGCGTTTGGTAGGCAACAAGATAGCACAAAGGGCCGGAGATATTAACAGCGATTCCAGACTAGAAATCACCACAACTACCAGATAAGTAATCCCCATAGGCGTAAAAATTCGACCTTCTACACCGGGCAAAGTAAAAATAGGAGAAAACACCACAATGCCAATAACAGTCGCTCCAATTAACGAATCGCGCACCTCCTCACTGCCATCAAAAATCACATCCATCACCGGGCGAGGATGAAGAGAAGACGTATTTTCTCTCAAGTTGCGGTAGGTATTTTCCGCGTAGACGATCGCATCGTCGATCGCAGTGCCGATCGCCACCGACAAACCCCCCAAAGTCATCGTATTCAGCCCCAGCCCCAGCCAATACATCGCCAGCAGCGCCAACAGCCAAGTCAGAAAGAAATCCAGCAAAACAACCGCCAGAGTCCGCCAATTCATCAAAAACGGGATGAGAATAAGGGTGACAATGATGCTGCCTTCAACTAAAGCCGATCGCACATTCTCCACCGAGGAATTAATATATTCTTCCTGTCGAAAAGTCACAGTAACTTTAATATCTTTGGGCAGGGCTTCCTGCACCTGGGCCATTGCTGCCTCAACTGCTTTCGTTACCGTCGGAGTATCAGCAACTGGCTGTCTGTTTACCATCACAATCACAGCTTTTTTGCCGTTAAAACTGCCATCGCCCCGCTTGATTGCAGCACCAATCTTGACATCAGCTACATCACTAATTCTGACGGGCGTTCCGTGGCGAGAGTCGATCGCCGATTGCTGCAAATCTTCCACAGACTCAATTCGCCCCACCCCCCGGATTAAAGTTTCTCGATCCGGCGTAATTAAATAGCCCCCCGGCGCGTTAACATTCGCAGCCGCCGCCGCTTCAGCAACTTGCTGCAACGACACATTAAAAGCTTTCAACTTTGCAGGTTCTACTAATACTTGATACTGCCTTTCTTCGCCCCCGTAAGCCACCACTTGAGCAACGCCTGTCACTGCCAAAAGGCGATTTGTGACTTGCCAATCAACCAGACGGCGCACTTCCATCAAAGGAGTAGTTTCCGAGGTAAAAGCATAGGTAATAACAGTGCCCACAGGAGAAGTTGTGGGAGAAATTTGCGGTGTTTCTACCCCAGCCGGGAGTTTGCTTTCAGCTTGCTGCAACCGTTCTGTTATCAACTGCCGCGCTTGATAAATTTCAGTTCCCCAATCAAAGATTACCTTAACCGAAGAAAGGCCCACAGCAGAAGACGATCGCACTGCTGTCACCCCAGGAGTTCCATTAATCGCACTTTCGATCGGTAGTGTTACCAAAGACTCGATTTCTTCCGGCGCGAGCCCCGGTGCTTCCGTCTGAATTTCCACCTGCGGGGGTGCAAAAGGAGGGAAGACATCAAGGGACATTTGGGGGATGATATACAATGTCCAAAGACTAATAATAATGGTGGCGATAACGACTAGCCAGCGGCGGTTAATTACCCATCTAAGAATTGTGCTGAACATTTAATAATTTGGGAATTGGGAATTGGGAATTGGGAATTGGGAATTGATAAAAACAGCTATCCGTGACTTCCGTGTCGTGCTGTTACTTTAAACTCTTGACCGAAAGCATCCAGGATACAAGCCCCCGGATTCATTCCGAAAGCAGACTCAGAAACCAGAAATAAAAAACCTGTATCCGATGAAACTTGCCGAACGTATTTATCTCGCGCAAGTCAATGCTTCAATTCTAAAATCTAAAATCTAAAATCTAAAATCGATTGACTTCTGTCTCTGCATTTTTAACGTGATGGTTGTTATTGTGTAACAGCAATTCATCGTCCCAGGTCGATGTAGAGGCGGAAAAACCATTATTTGCAGCATTGTTTCCAGAATCCGCTGCTATTGCTGGCAATTTGCGCCGATTTCCCCACAACACGCCGGCTGTGAAAGTTAGGGATGCGATCGCAACTCCTCCCCCTATTGCCGCCCACCATAAAGACACGGGTAAATTATTAAAATTAACCTCTGTTGCCTTTGGAGATGTCTCTTTCTTTTCCTCGTCTTCTGAGTGTTTATTCCCGCCGCGCAAAGATTGTGCGTAAAGTTGAGGTGCTCGCTGCGTTACTATCAAATCTCCCTCGAATAAACCCCTCTTAACTTCAACTAAATCTCCCGCAGTTTGACCGAGTTCAATTTCAACCGCTTGATAAGCATTGCCATTTTGGACGTAAACGGTTTTTTTCCCGCTAACATCCACTACCGCCGCACTCGGAATTGCTAAAAGATTTGTGGCAGTTTTGTCTGTTAAAATCTCCAACTCAGCAAACAGTCCTGGCTTTAATTCACCGTTAATATTATCTAGTTCTGCTTTCACCGGCACAACCCGCGTTTCTCCTGACACGGATGACCCAATTAAGGCGATTTTTCCCTTGAAAGTGCGATCGGGTAAATTAGCGACTTTTACCCTCACTTCCTGACCCTGTTTTACTTTATTCAGGTCTTTTTCGTAAATATTGGCTGTGGCAAAAACGCGGCTGTCATTTAACAGACTCATCAACGGTTTTTCAGGGTTTACTGACTCTCCTGGGGTGATGAAGCGATCGGCTACAGTCCCCGAAATCGGAGCAACTACGGTAACGAGTCCTCGATCGTTGGCAACAGTTCCTAATTGTTGCAGCCGCGCTTGATAGGCTGCATCAGCCAAGCGAATGCGCGACTGAGCGACTTCTACGGCAGTTTTGCCGCGTTTGAGTTGGTTCTCGGCTTCTAGGACTTCCCGACGGCTCAGAGCTCTGGTAAGTTGAGCTTTTGCGTCTGCTACTCTGCCTTGAGATTCCCGCAATTCCCGCATTGGGAGGTCTACTTCGGCTTGTTTAATTTCGGTTTGGGCTTTGATAACTTCAGGACGGCTTTTTGCCTTAGCAACAGCGGCTTGTGCTTCGGCGAAGTGGGCTTGCGATTCCAGCATTGTGCGCCGCGCGATCGCCCCTGATGCCACTAATTCTTTGTCGCGATCGAACTGTTCTTTAGCCACCGTCAGTTCAGTTTCTGCCCGCGCTATTTCTGCTTGCGCTATTTCAACTTGACGCTGATAGTTTTCTTGAGCGGCTTGCACCACGGAACGATTATTTACTAATTCTTGTTCTCGCTGGTACTGCTTAGTTACCGCTGCCAATTGGGTTTGGGCTTGGGCGATTTCTGCTGCGGATATTTGATTTTGGCGATCGTAATTTTCTCGTGCTAGTTTGAGATCGCCTTCGGCTTGCTGCAAATCTGCCTCAGCTTCGGCACGTTTTGAGAGAGATTCAACCCGCAACTGTCCTAATTCTGAACTCGATAAAACCGCCACCGGTTGACCTTTTGATACTTTGTCCCCAGGCTTAACCAGCAACTCTACTACTTTGCCAGCAACAGGAGCCGTCACTTCTACTTTTTGGTTGGGTAAAGTTTCAATTTGTCCAGTGGTTTTAATGCCGATATCTAGTCGCTGGCGGGCGGCAGGGGAGACTTTAATACCTAATCGTTTTGCTGTTTCGGCATCGACAGAAATAGCAGCAGGAGTTTCAGTTGTTTCGCCGCTTTGGTGAAATTCATCTCCGTGGCCAGCGTGGGCAAAAACAGCGGCAGGAGAACTTAGCAAAATTAGGCTGAACAAACTTCCCGAAAAGCTGCTAATAATTGCCGGATATTGAGCATATTTGTGGAATATCATCGTTGGCATTGTCCTTGAAATCAGGTTGAGTGCCACAGGTTTAGCAGTAGGTATTTTGCCAAGGTAAGTAACTGATACCCATTAAGTAAAGTTACTTATTAGCATTTTCCAAGAAGCGACCGCTAAGCAATGACCAAGAGCTAGAAATGCTCTACTCAACCTAGTATTTCAGGGTCAAATGAAATTAGGATGAAATTTCGCCTCAGCAGCCCAGATGCCCACCAGATTCTAAAATATGAAGATAAGTTTCGCCTAATGACAAGCGATTATGCTTTAGATTTTTTTCAGGTTTTTTTATCTCTGCTGGCGCTGCAATTTCTTTT
The DNA here is from genome assembly GCF_036705565.1 of Microcoleus sp. AT8-B5. NCBI lineage: Bacteria > Bacillati > Cyanobacteriota > Cyanophyceae > Oscillatoriales > Microcoleaceae > Microcoleus > Microcoleus sp. AT8-B5. The sequence continues at coordinate 18,142 of NZ_JAUBUY010000032.1, read as the reverse complement.
GTCAATGCGCTCAGTAGCTCATCTACGGCTGCATTTGACTTATAAATGTTGTTTAATTCCAAGCTATTCAATATCATACACTACCCTCTCTATCCATATAGCTTTTTACTGACTTACCTACTACTTTAGAGGTAGAGATGAGCAATTGTCTACAGTATTATTACGTAAGTTTATACTACTTTAGAGGTAGGGCGGCTCCATTATCTACAGTATGTGTAGGTACTCTCAAGAAACTGAGGTGGAGTCAGACAAATGCTGACAGCCACAGTCGAGCTACATTACTTGGTCTACCAAGGTGGTCGCCACTTTTTCATTTGCTCAATTTCTTGCTTTTGTGAACCAAGTATTTTCTTAACTCTTGAGCTACTGTGATTAATGTCACTCATTTTCGGGATTTGGGTCACGTTTTGTTTAGGGCTGCTAAATTACTGTTTGTACCAAGCTTGCCGCCACTGTTTCATTTGCTCAATTTCTTGCTTTTGCGAAGTCAGAATTTCTTGAGCTAATTTCTTCATTTCTGGGCGTTTTGACTTGTTCAAAGCATCTTGGGCCATCACTAAAGCTCCTTCGTGGTGAGGAATCATCGCATTGATAAATCGCAAGTCAAATTGGTCGTCACCGGCCCCTAAATCCATGCTCATCATCATGCTTTGCATTTGTTCGGGAGTCATTGCCATCATGTGACCCATGGGAGCGTGATAAGCCATCGGCGTACTGCTGGCTTTGGGATACCAAGTTTTTCGCCACTCTTTCATTTGATTTATTTCGCGGTTTTGAGCAGCAATTATATCAGTGGCAAGTTTTTTCATTTCCGGGCGTTTGGATTGTTTAAGCACATCTTGAGCCATGTTTACAGCACCTTGATGGTGTACTGTCATGCCATCAATAAATCGCAAATCGTAGTCGGCATCAGCAGGGCCTAAATCCATTGACATATCGTGATTCATGCCATGATTCATGCCATGATTCATGCCACCCATGCCACCGCCTTGTACCACGTCTTGCTTGTTGTTTGCTTCGGTTGCAGCCGTAACATTTGGGGCGGGACTTTCACTGGAAGGGGCATTTGAACAAGCTGCAAGCACTCCACTGGTAAAAGCGGCTGTGGCGGTCAACATCAGCGCTGCAAAGCCTGTTTTCAATGAAATTGGTTTCATAGAGCTTATATCCTTAAAATGGCCATTTATTTTCAGCTTTTCACATATAAATGAAATTAGGATGAAATTTTTGTGGCAAACTTGTAAAGAATTATTGCTGTGCTGTCGATCGCACTCAAAGTTAAGATTTACAGAACTCACAACCTAATTATGTATGTGCACAGTGCGCGCCTTACCCCTATGGGTAGCGTGTCAAACCACTTTTTTCATAAATTCCTGATTTATTTTGCAATTCCCCTTGACTCTCCAGTGTACTGGAGACTTTACAATAGAGTTAATTCATTGATTGAGCAGAGTAGTTTCTGCTGAGGTTCAAATTATGACATTACAGCTAAAAGTGCCTAAGATGGCTTGTTCTGCTTGTGCGACTACAATCACAAAAGCAGTCCAAGCCATTGACTCAGCCTCAACCGTTGAGGCGGATCTCAAGACAAAATTGGTCACGATTCACACCGCTAAGTCGGAAAGTGAAGTTAGGAAAGCGATCGCATCTGCTGGCTATCCAACAAGTCAATTTTAGATTTGAGATTTGAGATTTGAGATTTACTTGCAGCTTTGAATCTGGGAGATTTAACAAGAGTCTAAAATTTTTGATTCTCCACGACAGGAGTACGTCGCACGTTATCCGTTTTTAGGCGAGGTCAATCGATTTTAGATTTTAGATTTTAGATTGAAGCATTGACCCTACGGATAAATTCGGGGGGCAATTTTCTCGGATACAGGTTTTTTATTTCTGGACGGATGAATCCGGGGGCTTTCGGTCATTTGAAGACAGAAGGTAACTTTATAAGTTAGGAGGGCATCTATGGACAATCTCACACTTAAATTGCGGGGCATGAGTTGTGCTTCTTGTGCTGCCTCTGTCGAACAAGCAATCCAATCTGTTCCCGGCGTAATTGAGTGTCATGTCAATTTTGGGATGGAACAAGCAACCATCCAATACGACTCCAAGCAAACCGACTTAGAAACAATTCAATCTGCTGTTGATGATGCGGGATACGAAGCTTTGCCGCTTCCAGAAATGGCGGCGCCAGAGGATGATTCCGAACAAGCCGATCGCAAATCGGAATCTCAAACCTTGCAGCGAAAACTCTGGACAGCAGGTATCATCAGCATCCTGCTAGTGGTGGGTTCTATTCCAGCGATGACCGGCTTGCACCTGCCATTTATTCCCGCATGGCTGCACAATTATTGGCTGCAATTAGTGCTGACATCACCCGTACAATTTTGGTGCGGGAAATCGTTTTATGTGGGAGCTTGGAAATCCCTAAAACGGCGTGTAGCAACAATGGATACTCTGATTGCCTTGGGTACAAGTGCTGCTTACTTTTATTCTGTATTTGTGACATTTTTCCCAGGTTTATTCACAGCCCAAGGTTTAAATTCTGGCGTTTACTACGAAGTTGCCGCCAGCGTTATTGCCTTAATTTTGTTGGGGAAAACCATAGAAAATCGGGCGAAGGGAGAGACTTCCGAAGCCATTCGCAAACTCATGGGTTTGCAAGCAAAAACTGCTCGAATAATTCGCAACGGGGAAGAGTTGGAAGTGCCGATCGCCCAAGTGGAAATTGGCGACATCGTGCAGGTGCGGCCGGGAGAGCAAATCCCCGTAGATGGAGAGGTAATTGAGGGGGCTTCGACGGTAGACGAAGCAATGGTTACGGGAGAAAGTTTGGCTGTCAAAAAGCAGCTTGGCGACGAAGTTATCGGAGCCACAATTAATAAAACTGGCAGTTTCAAGTTTCGGGCGACAAGAGTTGGCAAAGATACATTTTTAGCTCAAATTGTCAAGATGGTGCAGGACGCACAGGGGTCAAAAGCACCGATCCAAAAGTTAGCAGACCAAGTGACTGGTTGGTTTGTTCCTGTAGTAATTGCCGTCGCTTTAGCTACTTTTATTATCTGGTTTAACGCGACGGGAAACTTCACTCTAGCCACAGTGACAATGGTGGAAGTGCTGATTATTGCCTGTCCCTGCGCTTTGGGTTTGGCGACTCCGACTGCTGTGATGGTGGGAACTGGGAAAGGTGCAGAAAATGGGATTTTAATTAAAGGAGCCGAGAGTTTAGAATTGGCTCATAAAATCCAAATTATCGTATTAGATAAAACAGGAACTCTTACTGAAGGCAAGCCGACTGTAACTGATTTTGTGACAATTAAAGGAACGGAGAATAGCAATGAGTTAAAGTTGCTGCAATTGGCGGCGTCTGTAGAGCGAAATTCGGAGCATCCTTTGGGCGAAGCTGTTGTGAGGTATGCTCAATCTCAAGAGGTGAATTTGACGGATGTTAAGGATTTTGAGGCGATCGCGGGAAGCGGTGTGCGCGGGGTTGTAGGCGGAAAGTCGATCGCCCTGGGAACGGTGAGGTGGATGCAGGAACTCGGCTGCGATACTGAATATCTGGAACTGCGCGCGAGAGCTTTGGAAGCTGCGAGCAAAACGGTTGTTTGGATGGCTGTAGAAGGCAAAATAGAGGCAATTCTGGGCATTGCGGATGCCCTCAAACCGTCGTCAGCGCAGGCGGTGAAAGCGCTTCAAAAGCTCGGTTTGGAGGTGGCGATGCTGACTGGAGATAATCGCGCGACGGCGGAGTCGATCGCCCAATCCGTGGGCATTACTCGCGTTTTTGCCGAAGTTAGACCCGACCAAAAAGCAGCTCAAATTCAAGCCCTGCAACGGGGAGGAAAAATTGTCGCGATGGTGGGAGACGGGATAAACGATGCACCGGCTTTGGCCGCTTCTGACGTGGGAATTGCGATCGGCACCGGCACAGATGTGGCGATCGCAGCCAGCGACATTACCTTAATTTCAGGCGATTTGCAAGGCATAGTTACAGCAATTAAACTTTCCCGCGCCACCATGCGGAACATCCGCGAAAATCTGTTTTTTGCGTTTATTTACAACATCGCTGGAATCCCGATCGCGGCGGGCATTTTGTACCCCATTTTTGGCTGGCTGTTAAATCCAATTATCGCCGGTGCAGCAATGGCTTTCAGTTCAGTCTCTGTAGTTACTAATGCTTTGCGCTTGCGGAATTTTCAAGCCAAATCTAGTGCATAAATTTGGAGGAATGAGAAAAATGTTACACCATCGTCAAATTTCGGGAAGTCTCGCGAGTTTAGGACTTGTGATGGGAATTGCATCGGGAGTTCAAGCTTCAGAAATGTCCGTCCAGCATTCTACTTCAACGACTCAATTCCGCAGCATTGAACAGCCACTAGGTTTAAAAGTTGGCGTCACAATAGGTGGTTTGACATTAATAGGTTTAGAATTGTGGTGGTTTTTGTTCAGTAAATCTAAAGGGCAGCAAGCTGAATCTATTCAGGGTATACAAGAGTTGAATATTACTGTAGACGGGGGTTATGAGCCTGCCACTGTAGTTGTGAAAGCAGGTCAATTAGTCAGGCTCAATTTCTTGAGGCGCGACCCCAACAGTTGTCTTGAAAAAGTGTTGTTACCAGATTTTCACATTGTGCGAGAATTGCCTCTAAATCAGGTAACGGCTGTTGAATTCACCCCTCAAAAACCTGGACGATACCTATTTACTTGCGGCATGAATATGTTTCGGGGTGTGGTGGAAGTACAAAGCTAAATCAAATAGACAGTTGTCAACCTGCGGGAACTGCGACGGTTGAGGCGCGAGTTTTTTCAGCAATAAATCGCTAAAATAGATTAAAGCTTAAAAAATTTGGAGTGAGCTAAATGCAACTACTACACACGATGCTCCGAGTCGGCAACCTGGAAGAGTCCCTCAAATTTTACACTGAGGTTCTGGGCATGAAATTGCTGCGGCAAAAGGACTATCCAGACGGTAAATTTACTCTGGCTTTTGTGGGCTACGGCGATGAATCCGACACTACAGTTTTGGAATTAACATACAACTGGGGCGTCACAGAGTACAATTTAGGGGATGCTTACGGTCATATTGCGATCGGCGTTGACGACATTTACGGTACTTGCGAAGAAATTAAAGCTCGTGGCGGTAAAGTTAGTCGCGAACCCGGCCCGATGAAGCACGGTTCAACAGTCATCGCTTTTGTGCAAGACCCAGATGGATATAAAGTTGAATTAATTCAACTGGAAAATCAAGGTAGCAACACCCAGAAAGTAGCAGCAACAACCGCATCTTAGAGTTCGTCCTCTAGTCCTGCTAGGGTGCGTCAGAAACAATTTTTTTGAGTTAAGTTGAAACTCTTTCTCTGACGCACCCTACTGAGGAGATTTAGGGGGTTTTTAACACTTTTAATGCGATCGCACCGACGGTACAAACTGCTGCAAATATATTTTTTGCCACAAGACAGAAAAACTGCTCCCTATTTGGCTTAAGCTATCAAATTTAGGAATTAATTTAGATTCTCGGCGCTTGTCTAAAGCAGCGATCGCCGAAAAAAACATAGCTAATACTAACAAAAATACCAGCATTACACTAAATAAAATATTCCAACAAACTAGAAATTCGCTTGTGTAGCTGACGGTAAACAGCGAGTTAATCACTGAATCCGATAAATACAAGAGCAGCCCTACTGAAAACCACACCCCGAACAATACCCATGTCCATTTAAAGATATCTGTTGCAGTCTTGTGATTTTTAGACACAGAAAGTTCTAAATCTCTAATTAGGCTGTTAATTTTGGATGTGACTTCATACAAAGTATATTGCAAAGAATCTCTGAGAGAATTTAGCTCGTTGTCGAGGTTTATGCACTGCTCGGATGTGCTTTTGTCAAAACTGAGATTTTGGAGTTTCTTGCGGTGCACAGACAGTTTATGACCTAGGGTGTAATCCCATTTTTGCAGCCGCTCTATAGTTAAATACAAAAGTTCCCTATTTGCATCTAACAAGCTCTGGCAATCTACGATCGACTTAACTAACTTGCTGAGATTGTTGATCTGCTCATCTACAGTATTTTGGTATTCCCTCTGTTTAGCTGACAAGAAACTTGCGAGTTCGACATCCCGCTCGCCGCACAGCGCCAAAGCCTCACAATACAAGTCGTCAATTTCCATTTTACCGAAATACAGTGACGCTTTGTACTCCTCAATTTCGGGAAGAGTCAGGGATTGTAAAGGCTTATATTTTACCTGAAATTTATATAGGATCGCTGTCAGAATCTGCGCCGATTTTTGCTCCAGCTTGTCTTTGTAGGGTGCTAAAATAATGGCAGCTAGATTTTTGACTTTCGCTTCCGGGTGGTGCAGGAAATCAAAAATTGTGGCAAGTATTTTGGAGAATTCTAAGTCATTAAAATTCTTTTCCGCAACTTCCAAAAAGTTTGTTACCGCTGCATCGTTTTCGGCATTCAATTTGTAGGAATCCCTAAGTGCGATCGCAGCAAATACTCGATCGATCCAAAACAGATATTCCTCGCAATCCATTGGCAGGCTCGGCAGCAGCCAGCTAGGGCCGTACACCCAAAAATCGAGACAATTCTCATATTCCTTACCGCTGTCATGTCTGCGGCTGTCGTCCAAAGCAAATTTGTTGCTTGCTAATAGTTGAATTTGCTCTTCTACAACCAGCCGCTCAATTTCCCCTGCATTGATTGTGGAATTGACAGCACCTTCCTTGCCTTGTTGTTGCCCTACTTCATCCAACCACATTGACTTAATACTAACAGCCGCAGACCACCGAATTAAAGGAGTCGAGCCCCCTCGTGCTTCCTGTTCTAACGCCGCCAGCAGATTTTTGCTAAAATTACTTGCTCTAGCCGTTCTCTCACTTGATATCAGCCCCTCTCGCACCTTCCCCAATGCTTGAATTGCCAAAGCGCGAAACAGCAAATTCGGATGCGGTTTTCTGACGGATTCCGGTATATTTTCTCTGAATATTCCGCTGTTGGGTACGCCCAAAACTTCAGCAAAAGGCTCGATGCCGCACTGTTGCAGGATTTTTTCAACTAGGTTTATTCTTTGCCAAGGTTGAGTATATTTAGTGAGAGTGAAGATTAGCGCTGTGCCACTGCACCCCATTGACTCAGGGATGTTAGTGCGATCGAGTTTCCACATATTGCTCGTCATAATTTGTCGCCATGACAATTGCTAGATATGGAGGCCGTTGTTGGATGCTGAATTCAGCATTACATTTACTGTGGCTTTTTGTCAATATTAGTCCTGGACGCATAGGGAGTTATAAACCCGGTTTCATGAGTAAATTTATTATAACTCAATCCTAGATTTTCCCTATAAACCTAGTTGATCGAGACCAATGTGCGTCCCAAACTAAATATATTATCTTGCATTAATCGGTGAAATGTCAAAAAAATTGGTTGAGTTGAGTCACAAAAACCAACCTACTCTCGTCATTTCTTGGTCGGAGCTTTTAAGATTTTGTCGCTCACCATTTTGTCAACGATTAAGTCGCTGATAATTTGAGCTCCGTGGGAGGTAAAGTGCAAGCCGTCATTATTTTTTACATAGCCTCGCTTACCCGATTTATTAGCAACTACTGGAACAAATTTTCCGCCTTGTCCAAATGTCTCCCAAGTAGAAATAAATTCGATTTTTGATGAAGATTTACTGGCAGTCTTATAAATATTGTTCATGATGGGAAAAGCTTTGAGATAGGAAGATTTGTTGGGCATCGATTGACCGACCCAATACACTTTTCTCACGGATGACGAATCCAGTAAATTGGCATATTTTTCAACTCTTTCTTGATAAGCTTTTTGCCATTCTTTGCTCATAACAGCCCGGGCTTTTCCTTGAGAATCTATAATATTTTGACGGTCATTGGCTCCAAACAAAACTATCACTACATCCGGCTGGTAATTATTAATTGTTTGGCGACTTCTGGCATACCAATCATAATAATCTATCCGATTTAATCCGGTCGAGACCTTGTAGTCAATTTTCGTATCGGCGATATTGTATTTTTTCTTAAGAGTGTACTGGAGTTGAATTCCTAAGTCGAACATTACGGAATCTCCAATAAATAAAAATCTGCGATAAGGTATGGTCAGTTTGGGTTTAGCTGGGGTTGTTTTTTTCCCTTGAGTTGGTTTTTTAGCAGTGGCAGGCTGAGGGGGTTGAACGGCAGTTTTCGTTTCGGTTTGGACAGGAGGAAGTTCTGATTCTTTGGGGAGGCTATCGAAGTTAATATCTTTAATTTTGCTCCAAAAATCTTGTTCGGATTTTCGGAAACCGTCTATTTTTATCTGGCGCGCGGCTTGTTTAATTTCTGGACTTGCGAAAGGAGTTGAAGCAAAGCTTTTGAGAAATAATGATAAGTTTGAAAAGATTAAAGTGAGAATTACAGAAGTAACAATCAGTAAAATTTCCCGGTCTTTCATATGTCTTAGAAATTAAAGTAAATAAAAGGCGGAACGGTACTAGGCCCCAACATCAAGATAGTATACACGAGCAGCGAAACTAAGACAACTCGGAAGAAAATGTTTTTTAATGACAATACGGTTTGCAATAGTTGGGAGATGCGATCGCCCCACAAGTTGATCGCGCCAATGACTGCAATTACTAAATACAATTGCCAGAAGTTAAATTGAAAAGTTGCGACGGCAGGATGGAAAATTCCTGCAAAAAAACTCACCGCAGTTTCCCAGTTGGGAGTGCCGAAAAATACCCAGCTACAAGTAACAAAAGTAAATGTTAGCAGCCAACTGCAAAATTTAGCAAATCTGGGAAAGGCATAGTCTAATTTAAAGTGGATAGCTTGGGGGATATCTTTACATAAATGGTTGACAATTAACCCTAAACCGTGAATTATTCCCCAGAAAATAAAGTTTAAACCGGCGCCGTGCCACAATCCACCGATCGCCATTGTCATCAGTAAATTTACGTACTTCCTCAACTTGCCGTATTTGTTGCCGCCAAAAGGAAAGTAAAGGTAATCCCTCAGCCACTCGGAAAGACTGATGTGCCACCTTTTCCAAAATTCTTGCAGGCTGAGCGATCGGTATGGCATATTAAAGTTGGCAATGGGTTTGAAACCCAGCAAACAGGAGATGCCGTTGGCTAAATCCGAGTAGCCGCTGAAATCTACGTAAATTAAACAGGAATAGGAAATTGCCGCGAGGATTAAATCGATGCTGCTGTACTGCTGCGGGACTTTGAATGGCAAGTCAGTGAAGTTAAACAAAAAGCTCGACAAAGTATATTTTTTGAAGAGTCCCGACAAAATCAAAACTATAACTTCTTCAATTTTATAGTCGTATTTTTCCGGTGAATTTAGCTGCCAGTAAAAATCGCGAGCTCGCGAGATTGGCCCGGAGGCAATTTGCGGAAAATAGGTAATGTAGGCGGCATAGTCTACAAATTTCGGACAAGGGATTTTTTGCTGGTAGCAGTCGATTAAATGGGAAATTATTCTAAAAGTGTAGAAAGACACGCCGACGGGGGCGATTATTTGCAAAACTGGAAAGTCGGCGGGAATTTGTAGCTGATTCAGTACCTCAAATAAAGAAGTTACAAAGAAGTTGCAATATTTAAAGATGCCGAGATAGCCAATGTTGAAAATTAGACCGGAGATGAAAGCAATTTTTTTATACTTACTGTTGCAGATCGCCCGGAGAATGATATAATTGTAAACTGTCGAGAAAATGAGGAGCAAGAGAAAGTCAAAGCTCCAAAAGGAATAAAATAATAAACTGGAAACTAACAAGACAATTTTATACAACTCGACTTGGGGTTTCACAGAGACGATCGCGCTAAAAATAATTAGGAAAAATACTAAAAATTGGTAAGTGGGAAATAGCATAAATCTCAGCCGATAAAAAATCTTGTTTCTGGCAATATTTTTATAAGTACGGCCAGCGAACCTATCCCGAAGGAAATCGCCCTAGTCGGTCTGAACTCATATGTTGCACCATTGTCAGTTAGCCTTTTATGAACAGGCTTTTCGGCCTGTTCCACAAGAAAATTTATCTTTTGTGGAACGGGCATCTTGCCCGTTCTGGAGAATGGCGCAAGATGTGAGTCTCACCGCAGCAAATTTCGGGGTGGATTACGGACTGTAAGCTTTTTCAATCTTGTCAATTATTTCACAACTTCCGCCTTAGTTAACCGCACTCATAAATTCATAATCCTGTTTAAAGATTATGATGGTTGTGAGACGATGTATTAACGGATAACAACAGGAATCCCCTTGATTGCGAGGAACCAACGTGCAGCCAACAGACCCTAGCAAATTTACAGATCAAGCCTGGGAAGCCATTGTCAAATCCCAGGATGTAGCCCGCCGCTTTGCCAATCAGCAGCTAGAGGTTGAACATTTAGCCATCGCCCTTCTCGAACAGCAAGGCCAGGCCAACAGCATTCTCAGCAAAGCTGGGGTAGATGCCGCCCGCTTTGCCCAGCAGTTAGATGCTTTTGCCAAACGACAGCCCAGAGTTGCCAACGCTGACCAACTATACCTCGGTCGCGGCTTAGAAGTGATGTTAGATGTTGCCGAGGCCACCAGGGCGACTTGGCAAGATAATTTTATCGCCGTTGAACATTTATTAATTGGCTTAGTAGAAGACGAACGAGTCGGCCGCAGGTTGCTGACAAAAGGCGACGGCCCGCCTGGCCGCCCCGGTTACGATCGCAAACCCCCAGCCGGTACACTCGATCGACCAAAACTAGAAGAAGCCATCAAATCTTTCCGCGCCACTGCTAAAGCCCAAGAAAAAAATTCCGAAACCGGGAAAGGCAGCCGCAGCAGCGCTAAAGCCCAAGATCAAGATGGGGAAGCTAACTCCGACGCCCTCAGCAAGTACGGCCGCGATTTGACAGAAGCCGCCAAAGCCGGCAAACTCGACCCAGTAATCGGCCGCGACGAGGAAATCCGCCGCGTGGTACAAGTTCTTTCCCGCCGCCAAAAAAACAATCCAGTGTTAATTGGCGATCCCGGAGTCGGAAAAACTGCGATCGCCGAAGGTTTAGCCCAGCGAATTGTCAACGGCGACGTACCGGAATCTTTGAAAAATCGCCAGCTATTTAGCCTTGACATGGGCAGTTTAATTGCTGGGGCAAAATTCCGGGGCGAATTTGAAGAACGATTGCGATCAGTCCTGCGGGAAGTCATCGATTCCGACGGGCAAATTGTCCTATTTATTGACGAATTGCACACGGTTGTCGGGACTGGTGGCGGCGGCAGTTCCGGTTCGGGAATGGATGCGGGAAATTTGTTGAAACCCATGTTGGCGAGAGGCGAATTGCGCTGCATCGGCGCTACAACTCTCGACGAATTCCGCAAGAATATTGAAAAAGATCCAGCCCTGGAACGCCGCTTTCAACAAGTATTTGTCGGCGAACCCAGCGTTGAAGATACTGTTTCGATTTTGCGCGGATTGAAAGACCGTTACGAACGCCACCACGGGGTAAAAATTACTGATTCGGCCCTGGTAGCTGCTGCAACTCTGTCTTTTCGCTATATTTCCGATCGCTTTTTGCCGGACAAGGCGATCGACCTGGTAGATGAAGCGGCCGCCCACTTGAAAATGGAGATTACCTCTAAACCTGTGGAATTGGAAGGAATCGACCGCCGGGTGATGCAGTTGGAAATGGAAAAATTGTCGATCGAAGGGGAAGGAAAAGGTGCTCTAGCCCCTGGGCTCGGCTTCCGCGTCGAACGCATCACATCTGAGATTGACATTTTAAAAGTCAAGCAGGAAAAATTGTCGTCTCAGTGGTTGGGCGAAAAGCAGTTGTTGGATGCAATCAATAAATTGAAAGCAGAAGAAGACCAACTGCGAGTGCAAATCGAACAAGCAGAAAGGGCTTACGATTTGAATAAAGCCGCACAGTTAAAGTATGGCAAGTTGGAAACTGCGGTGCGCGATCGCGAAGCGAAAGAAGCGGAACTTTTGAAACAGCAAGCTCAAGGTTCTTCCCTGCTGCGCGAAAAAGTTACTGAGGGCGATATTGCGGAAATTGTCGCTAAATGGACGGGCATTCCGGTTAACCGATTGTTGGAATCAGAACGCCAAAAATTGCTGCAATTGGAAAAACACTTGCACCAAAAAGTCATCGGTCAAGAGGAAGCTGTAACAGCCGTGGCGGCGGCAATTCGGCGCGCTAGGGCGGGCATGAAAGACCCCGGCAGGCCGATCGGCTCTTTCTTGTTTATGGGCCCGACAGGCGTGGGAAAAACTGAGTTAGCGCGGGCGTTGGCGGAGTTTTTGTTTGACAGCGATGATGCGATCGTCCGCATCGATATGTCGGAATACATGGAGAAACACAGCGTTTCTCGGTTGGTAGGAGCTCCTCCCGGATATGTCGGTTACGATGAAGGGGGACAACTTTCCGAAGCAGTGCGGAGACATCCTTATTCGGTAGTGCTGTTTGACGAAGTGGAAAAAGCGCACCCGGACGTATTTAACATTTTGCTGCAAGTGTTGGATGACGGCCGAATTACCGATTCTCAAGGTCGAGTGGTTGACTTTAGAAATACCGTAATTGTGATGACTAGCAATATCGGCAGCGACCACATTTTAGACGTGTTTACTAAGAAGGAAAAAACCGTCAAAAAACCTGCTAGCCGGAAGCAGGAAACGAAAGATTTGTCAAGTCAAAAGACAGATTATAAAGTGGCGGCAGACGGTACTGTTGAGGTGTCGGCCCAGCGAGTTGAGGTTGATAGTGTAAGTAAGAGTGAAAACAAGACTGAAAATGAAAATTTATTGACTCAAGAACGGGAGACAGACCAAGAGTACGAACAGATGTTAAAACGGGTGATGGCAGCGCTGCGATCGCACTTCCGGCCGGAATTTCTCAATCGGGTGGACGAGATAATTTTGTTCCACACTTTGAGCAAGGTCGAACTGCGGCAAATTGTCAGTATCCAAGTGAAGCGGATCGAGCGTTTGTTGGCAGAGCAAAAAATTACTTTGGAACTGTCCGATGCGGCGAAAAACCATATCACAGATGTCGGTTACGACCCGGTTTACGGCGCTCGCCCCTTGAAACGCGCCATCCAGCGGGAGTTGGAAAACCCGCTGGCTAACAAGATTCTGGAAAATGCGTTTGTCGAAGGTGATACAATTGCGATCGACTGTGAAAATAACTCTTTGCAATTTCGCAAAAAAGAGTCTCGTCCGGCGCTAGCAGGTAACAGTTTGTAGTTGCCGAATAGTTAGGAACAGGCAAGATGCCTGTTCCACAAACAATCAATTCTCTTGTAGAACAGGCATCCTGCCTGTTATTGAAAATTAGGAACAGGCAAGATGCCTGTTCCACAAATAATCAATTTTCTTGTAGAACAGGCATCCTGCCTGTTATTGAAAATTAGGAACAGGCAAGATGCCTGTTCCACAAATAATCAATTCTCTTGTGGAACAGGCATCTTGCCTGTTATTGAAAATTAGGAACAGGCAAGATGCCTGTTATTGAAAATAGTGAAACCTGTTACTTGATATCAAGAATTCGAGATGGTGCGGCTGCCGTAAGCATCCATGCTGTAGGCGGGAACGCGAACGCTGTAATCCATCTCTGTTGCTGTGATTGCTACAGCCAATTTTTCAAAAGATTCATCGTTCCAATTCCGCTCGTGGATAGGCTTTGACTGTTCGCCCAGGAAATATGCTTGAGTGCCAATTACTGAGGCTGCTACCCAACCGACGATTAAAAGAGCGATTACAATAGTCATTTTTACTTTTTCCTTAACTTTTGTTGCTTTATGTAAACTAATGTAACGAAAATTAGCAATCAACGTCAAGGTACTGTAATGTCGTGGCAACCGTCCGGCAGGTAGTAAATACCGCACCTAACCCTGAGTCTGTAGGTGTGCTTAGTGTCAACAAGGGCTCGATCCCCCCTAGCCCCCTTAATAAGAGGGGGGGGACAAGAGTGTTCTCAAAGTCAACCCCTACTCCCCTTATCAAGGGGGATGCGAGGGGGATCTAGACTGGGCTACCAGCGAGAGATACAGAGGGGTTTCAGGCTTAAGTTGACAATCAAGCATCCAGGGTACAAGCCCCCGGATTCATTCCTTCGCAGACTCAGGACCCAGAAATAAAAAACCTGTATCCGATAAGTAAGCCCCCGAATTTATCCGTGGGGTCAGTGCTTCAATCGAAAATCGAAAATCTAAAATCTAAAATCGATTGACACGCCTTGGTAGGGTGTGCACCGCGCATCGGTAGGTAGCACAGTACCCGGATTGTTAACTGTGTCCGAAATAGCAAAACAGATTGTTGAGATTTTATAGTTAAGAAATTATAAGTTTTGCGTTCATAAATTACGATTAAAAGTCTGGGGCTGGCATGATGAATAGCGGCCCAATTATAAGTTATGATTTATCAGTTTGGATGGGAACTAACAAATCCCAATTACCAAACTTTAAGTAAAAATTACCAATTACCAATCATCGCTACAAATCATGCCAAACTCAATGTTAAATAACGACCCGTTGTGGTTCAAAGACGCGATTATTTACGAAGTACCAGTTCGCGCTTTTGCCGACAGCAATGCAGACGGGATCGGCGACTTTAGAGGACTGACAGAAAAACTGGATTACCTGCAAAACTTGGGAGTCACAGCCATTTGGGTACTGCCATTTTTTCCTTCGCCGCTCCGAGACGACGGCTACGATACATCTCACTATACTACGGTCAATCCGATTTACGGCACATTAGAGGACTTTAAAGACCTTTTAGAAGCAGCGCACCAGCGTGGAATTCGAGTCATTATTGAGTTGATTGTGAACCACACTTCCGACCAGCACGCTTGGTTTCAGCGAGCGCGCCGGGCCCCGAAAGGCAGTAACGAAAGAGATTTTTATGTGTGGAGCGACACGCCGGAAAAATATCAAGATGCTCGGATTATTTTCCAAGATTTTGAAACATCTAATTGGGCTTGGGATGCGGTAGCAAAAGCTTATTACTGGCACCGTTTTTATTCGCACCAACCCGATTTGAATTACGACAATCCGGCCGTCCGCCAAGCCATCTTAGATGTGGTAGATTTCTGGTTGGCGCTGGGAGTAGACGGACTGCGGATGGATGCGGTGCCTTACCTGTACGAGCGCGAAGGTACTAACTGCGAAAACCTGCCAGAAACTCACCAATTCCTGAAGCAATTGCGGAAGCACGTAGATGAAAACTTCCCGAACCGGATGCTGCTGGCTGAGGCGAATCAGTGGCCGGAGGATGCAGTTGAATATTACGCTGCTGGGGATGAATGTCACATGAACTTTCATTTTCCGCTGATGCCGCGTTTATTTATGGCTTTGCATATGGAAGATAGCTTCCCAATTAGCGACATTCTCCAGCAAACTCCGCATATTCCCAATAATTGTCAGTGGGCATTATTTTTGCGGAATCATGATGAATTGACGCTGGAAATGGTGAGTGATGAAGACCGAGATTATATGTATCGGGTTTACGCTCAAGACACTCAGGCGAGAATTAATTTGGGCATCCGCCGCCGTTTGGCTCCTTTGATGGGAAATAACCGCCGCCGTATCGAGTTGATGAATGCTTTGCTGCTGTCTCTTCCGGGTACGCCGGTGCTTTACTACGGCGATGAAATTGGCATGGGAGACAATATCTATTTGGGCGATCGCAACGGGGTGAGAACTCCGATGCAGTGGAGTGGCGATCGCAATGCCGGTTTTAGTCGTGCTAACCCGCAGCGGCTTTACGCACCGCCCATTGTTGACCCTGAATATCACTACGAATCTGTTAACGTGGACGCGCAGCGGGCGAATCCGAGTTCTCTTTGGTGGTGGATGAAACGCCTGATTGCAATTCGGCAGCGCTTCCAAGCATTCGGCCGCGGAACTTGCGAATTCCTATACCCGGAAAACCGCAAAGTTTTAGCTTTTGTACGTACTTATCAAGACGAACACATCCTCGTAGTGGCTAATTTGTCGCGCTTTGTCCAGACGGCCGAATTAGACCTTGCGCCCTTTAAAGGTGCTGTTCCGGTGGAGATTTTCGGCCGCACGGAGTTTCCTGCTGTTGGCGATTCGCCTTACTTTTTGAGTTTGAGTCCTCACACGTTTTACTGGTTTACTCTTACTGTTAAACACGAAGATTTTTCGCTGCACGGTGTGCCCACAGACTTGCCTACTTTGGCGGTCATAGGTAATTGGAAAACTGCTTTTGCTACAAGTCAGTTAAGCGATATGCTGCTTAATCTTTTGCCGGGATACTTGCGGCGGAATCGCTGGTTTAGCGGTTCAGATCGGACAATTCAATCTTTAGAAATAAGTGAGGTTTTACCGATTGAATGTAAAGATAGCGCGGGAGAGGAATCTCAAGTTTACATTCTGTTTTTGCAGTTGAATTATACTGAAGGTATGCCGGAAACTTACGTTTTGCCTTTAGGGTGGGAAGAGATTAAAGGCGATGTGGACGATCGGGCGATCGCGCGCCTGCACTTCCCAGAAACCAAAAAGGAAATCGGGGTACTATTTGATGCTGCTGGGGAGAAAGGTTTTCTGAGCGCACTGCTGGGGGCGATCGCCAATTCTCGCAGTTACAGAGGTGTTGCAGGTCAACTGCTAGGAATTGCCGACAGTGCATTCAAATCAGAAGAAGAGTTAGCGCAGCTCGAACCTCACCTGTTCAAAAAAGAACAAAGCAATACATCTGCAGGTTACGGCGACCGCTTCGTCCTGAAAATATTGCGAAAAGTCGAGGAAGGTATTAACCCTGAATTAGAAATCGGACGCTTTTTAACAGAGCGCAACTCGATCCAACACTACGCTCCAATTACCGGAGCATTGGAATATCACACACCAGCCAAACAAGTCCTTACAGTCGGAATCCTACAAAAATTAATCCCCGACAGCGTAGATGCTTGGTCTTATACATTAGACACACTGCGCGACTATTTCGAGCAAGTAATGACAGTAGAAGCAAAGCATTCCAGCGATAATTTATCTACTGCCCCCGAAAATTATTTGCCGAACGCTTTGACCGGACAAACCCAGCGGCAGCAAAACTCGCTAGTAGCCGATTTATCGCTAGAAATTCCAGAATTAGCTCGCGAACTCATCGGCTCTTACTTAGCATCAGCCGAACTTTTAGGTCAACGGACAGCCGAACTTCACCTGGCTTTAGCTTCTGACACAGAAAATCCCGCTTTTGCCCCAGAAAACTTCACCTCCTTTTACCAGCGTTCCATCTATCAACACATGAGAAATCTGGCGGGAAGAACTTTGCTGGATCTGAAAAAACGGCTGTCTAAACTGCCACCAGAAATACAAAAATCGGCGCAAAAGCTCCTCAACCGCGAAGAGTTGATCATGGAACGTTTCAAGTCTATTTTAAACTTGAGAATCACCGCCGATAGAATTCGCTGTCACGGGGACTTTCATTTCGGGCAAGTTCTTTATACAGGCAAAGACTTCGTAATTATTGATTTCGGAGGAGAACGCGATCGACCCTTAAGCGAGCGGCGGATGAAGAGGTCGCCCCTGCGAGATGTTGCGGGAATGCTGCAATCTATAAGTTACGCTGTTACTTTGGCACTCCGCAATGAAGTAGAAAGTGGCATGATTCGCCCTGAAAATCTCCCGGAGATGCAGCAGTGGGCGAACGTTTGGCACCGCTGGGTCAGCCTAACTTTTGTCAAGAGTTATTTGGCGACTGCAGCCGATGCAAGTTTCTTGCCCAAATCTATACCGGAACTACAAGTTTTGCTGGATGCTTACATTTTGGAAAAAGCGGTTGCCGAGCTAGCCTACGAACTCAATTACCGCTTGGATTGGGCGCACATTCCGCTTCAGCGGATTGTAGAATTGCTGAATTTATAAGGGCGGGTTTATCTATACTCGTTAGGGTGCGTGACTTTTTAGATCCTCAATTAACAGCGAGATGCTGGAAAGTCACGCACCTTAGATGACACGAAATCTGCTTTGATAACGATTTGAGATCGTGTCCGATCGAGTTACCGCGATTAAAAGGGCGGGTTTTTGAGATTGTCAATTATGAGCAGATATTTTTTGTTAACCCGCCCCTACCTTATTAGGAATGAGAATTAAATAACTTCCACTCTTGAAAGTGGGATGGGCGTCCCGCCCGTCCTTTTTGGACGGGCGGGA